>JBFIHN010000210.1:0-6460 GCA_041601775.1 Acidimicrobiales bacterium | reverse complement strand
CGCGGCCGTCGGCCACCCGGGACCCCGGTCCCCCCAGGCGTGGAGACTCCGATAACGTTCATTATCGATGACCGACTCCGCAGACTCCACCGCTGACTCCACCGGCGACGTGGCCGAGCCCGTCGATGCACCCGGGCGTCCGGCCGTCACCGACTGGGCCACCGACTTCGACCACACCCATCCGGACTACGCGGCGGCCGCTCCCGAGATCTGGGCCGAGCTGCGCGAGACCTGTCCGGTGGCCCACACCGAACGGTTCGGGGGTGCGTGGCTGCCCACACGACACGAAGACGTCGCGGCGATCGCCAACGACACCGACCACTTCTCGAGCCAGGGCATCATCGTCACCGACTGGCGGCCCTTCATCCCCAAGCCGGTGGGCTACGCACCGCCCATCACGTCGGACCCACCGTTCCACAACCAGGCCCGGCGGCTCCTGTTGCCGCCGTTCGCCCCGAAGGCGATCAGAGAGTTCGAACCGCGCACCCGAGCGCACTGCCGATCGCTGCTCGACGACATCGAGGCCTCGGTGGAGGCCGGCACCGACATCGTCGACGCGGCCGTCGCCTACACCCAGCACATCCCGGTGCATGCCATCGCGGCCATGCTCGGCCTGCCCGAGACCGACGGCGACAAGTTCCGCGGCTTCATCCACCGCATCATCGAGGCCCCGGGCCAGGCACCACCCGTCGATCACAGCGAGACGCTCGACCACTACCTGACGACGGCCATCGAGTCTCGGCGTTCGACCCTGGACGCTGGCGGCGAGCCGGGCGAGGACCTCATCTCGTTCCTCCTCACCGCCGAGATGGATGGCGAGCCGCTCACCACCGACCACATCCGCGGCACCATCGCCCTGTTGATCATCGCGGGCATCGACACCACGTGGTCGGCGATCGGTGCCAGCCTCTGGCACCTCGCCCAGCACCCGGACGACCGCCGTCGCTGGAGCGAGGATCCGGCCGTCCGCACCTTCGCCATCGAGGAGTTCCTGCGGTTCTACGGTCCCGTGACCATGGCCCGCATCGTGGCCGAGGACACCGAGATCGGCGGCTGCCCGGTCAAGGTGGACGACTGGGTCCTGCTCCCCTTCCCCTCCGCCAACCGCGATCCGGAGATGTTCGACCGGGCCGACGAGTTCGTGATCGATCGGGCTCGCAACCGGCACTCGGCCTTCGGTCTGGGCATCCACCGCTGCCTCGGGTCGAACCTCGCCCGCATGGAGCTGACCGTCGCGATCGAGGAGTGGATGGACCGCTTCCCCGACTTCGCGCTCGCCGATCCCGATGCCGTGCGCTGGTCGACCGGCCAGGTGCGCGGTCCCCGTAACCTCCCCATCCGCATCCTTTCCGACGGGAGCACCTCGTGAAGCTGCACCTCGACAACGACGCGTGCCAGGGCCACGGCCGCTGCTTCGCTCTGGCGCCGGATCTCTTCGACGCCGACGACGAAGGCTTCGCCGTCCTGCTGGTGGAAGGTGAGATCCCGACGGCCCAGGAGGCCGACGCTCAACTCTGCGCCGACAACTGCCCCGAGTTCGCCATCACCGTCGTGGAGAACTGACGCCGCCACATCCGCCGCCCGGCCGAGCCCCCCACGATCTCGTTCTGGGTGCGCGATCGGGACGCCTGAGCTACCGAACATGCACCCAGAACCGGGGTGGGGGGTGGGGTGGACCGGGGTGGGGGACGGGGTCAGACGACCGTTCCGGCGAAGTCGGTGCTGTCGAGTTCGATGAAGATGCACTCGCCCGGGCAGTCGTCGGCCGACGCGACGACGTCGGACTGGAAGTCGGGGGCGACCGGGACCATCGACCCCGAACCACCCGGGTCGTTGCCGATCTCCATGCCGTCGCGGACGTATGCGATGCCGTCCTCGAGGATCACGAAGATCTCCGGACAATGGTCGGTGCACAGGCCGTCGCCCGTGCACAGGTCCTGGTCGATCCACACGTGCACCCGCCCAGCCTGGCGTGCGGGGCCCGGCTTGTGAAGTCGCGCACACTGTCGATGGTCGAGGCGCCGCCTACGCTCACCCGATGATGTGGAGCCCCCGATGATCCACCCCAGGGAGATGGCGACCGTGTGGGTGATCCGCGGCGGCGACCGAGACCGCCGGGTCGCATCGTTCCTCGCCGACGGGAGCATCGGTGTCGAGTTCCCCGACCTCCCCGACGGCCGGTCCGTCGACCGCGCCAAGGCGATCCGGTTGCTGACCACCGATCCCGACGCTGCTCCGCCAGAGGCCGACGTCGCCATGTTCCTCAGCTTCGTGCGACGGATCGACGTCGGCGACATCGTCGTGATGCCCGACCCGCAGGAGAAGGGCTTGGTGTGCGGCGTCGTCTCCGGCGACTACGAGTACCGCGATGCCCCCAACGCGTCCGAGCCCCGCCACCGGCGTGCGGTCGAGTGGCGTCGCCGGCTCCCCGTCGCCCGACTTCCCGAGCGCCTCGACCAGATCCCGAAACAACGCAAGAAGCTCGACGATGTGGCCGACGGACGACTCCGCGACCTGGCCATGCAGTGCTGCCTCGGCGAGCTGGGAGACGACCCTCACGTCCGGACCTCGCCACCGGTGCGGGCGGCCTCGCGCGGCCCACGCACCCGCAAGCCACCGCGACCGCCGAAGGCCACCACGCCCGAGCGGCGGTGCATGGGCTGCTTCGTCTCGAAGCCGGCAGCGCTCTTCGACGACGGCAGCGACTGGTGTCGAGACTGCCGGTGACCACCGGGGTCCGAGCCACGATGACGCTCGTGGGGACGATCGTCGCGATCTGTGCGTCGCTGTCGCTCCCCACCACCACCGCCGCGCTGGCGCAGGGGGACACCTCGACGGTTCCGACGACGACCACCACCCTCGTGCCGACCACCCCGGCGCCGACGACGACGGCCGCACCGACCACGGCGGCGCCCGAGACGACGACCAGCACCACCGAGGCTCCGACCACCGTTCCCCCGGCGACGATCGTCACGACATCGACGACCCCGCCGTCGACCACGACGACCCGTCTCGCCACGACCACCACCGCGCCGCCCACGGTCCCGTCGCTCCCGTCGACCACCTCGACCCCGATCGCATCGGGGCTCGTCCAGCAGGACACCCCCGACCTCGGCGGCGTCATCACGGTCTGGCTCCTCGGCGTCGTCGCGACGCTCGGGATCCTCGGCTACTCGTGGTGGTCGAGCCGCCTCTAGGAGACCGGCGGTCGGGTCACTGCTCCTCGAGCAGGTGCCGCAGCTTCGACCGCAACCGTTGCACGGTGTTGTCGACGAACTTGTCGGTTCGCCCCATCTGGTCGGCGATCTCGCGGTACTTCTTGCCGCTCAAGAGCCCGACGAGCACGTGGGCCTCGTTCTCCGACAACCGATCCGGTTCGTCCTTCTTCCGCCGGACGCTCTTCCCGTCGAAGTGGACCCGCAGGATCTCGTGCACGGCATCGTGCCCATAGGCCTCGAGGAGTCCCTCGATCTCCGAGAGTCCGAACGGCATGCCACCGCTCTCGTCCATGCTCATCCGGTCGACGGCCGAGTCCTCGTGGCTCACCGACGGGAGTTGGGTCACGGCGCCTCGGTCCTCGTCGTGCTCGGTGTCGTGGTGGGCGATCCGGTCCGACTCGGTCAGCGGCGCATGCTTCATCCGGTTCGCGGCCTTGACCGCGGTGATTACCTGCCGTTGCATGCAGGTGCGAGCGAAGCTCGGGAACGCCGCCCCGGCGGTCTCGGAGTAGTCGCGGACCGCCTTCCAGAACCCGATCATCGCCTGCTGACGGACGTCTTCGTGATCGCCACCGGGAACGAAGTACTTCCTGGCGACGGACAGGACCAGACCCTCGTGGCGTCGGAGCAGTTCGTTCACCGCATCGCGGTCGCGGTTCGCCTGGAACGCGGCGACCAGCGAATCGTCGGACCGTGTGGCCGTGAGCGGCGTGCCGCGTCGCCGCCGGGGGGTTCGGATCGACTCGGCCATCGCGTCAGTACTGCAGGTGCTCGTGGACGGTGCCGGGATGCTCGGCGTCGATCAGTTCCCAGCCGGTCGCCACGCACCACCGGGCCACCCGGTCGGAGAGGTCGTCGACGTCGAAGGGCTTGGTGATGTAGTCGTCGGCGCCGGAGATCACGCCACGCATCACCGCGTCGGGCCCGCCGAGCGCGGTGAGCATCACGTAGACGGTGCCGTCGGCCGACCCGTGGCCGCGCCGACGTCCTTCCTCCATCGCCTCGACGCCGTCCTTGCCCGGCATCATCACGTCGAGCAGACAGAGCACCGGGTTGAACTCGTCGAGCAGGTCGGCCACGTTGGAGCCGGTGTCGGTGGCGTGGATCTCCCACCCGTCGATCGTCAACAGGGACACGATCAGCGATCGGATACCAGGCTCGTCCTCGGCCACCACCGCGAGGCGGCGGGCCGTCCCCCGGAACGGGTTGTCGAGGCCGACCTGACCACTGCCCTCGTCGGTGCTCACGCCGGGGGAGAGTATCGGTCACCCTCCCTCGATGTCGGCCCGTGCTCCCGACGGGGCCGATCGGGTCAGACCACGACTTCGGCGGGGAACCCTGCGCGGTCGACCAGCCAGGCCACGAGGGCCAACGACGGCCAGACCTCGTCGACGGGGAGCGCGTCGACGTCCTCGATCCCGTGGCACCAGCGTGCCAGCAGATCGTGGGTGCCGGCGTGCGACGATGCGAGCGTCGACGCGATCACCTCGGGGACCAGGTCGAGTTCCTGCGGGACCGAGTCCGCCGTCATCCCGGCGTCGGTCGCGAGCGCATGGCCCACGACATCGAGGCGGTGGGCCACGGCGGCCCAGCCGACGAGCTCCGCGGCGTCGATCAAGGCGAGCCGGGCCGACACCACGTCGGCGCGCAGGATCGCGTCGATGGCTCGCACGACGTACGCCGACTCCGGCCCGTTGGCCAGCTTCGCGTCGTCCGAATCGGACATCCCAGACACATCAGACGATTCGACGGATGGAGGCAGACCTCCTACTGCCACGCCAGGAAGTCTCGATGTGTCGTTCGACACCGCATTCAGGATACGGTCGTTGCCACGTCGTATCGCCACACCCTCGGGAGCAACTCGTGCCACGGATCGCCATCATCGGGTCGGGCTTCGCCGGCCTCGGGCTCGGGATCCAGCTGAAGCGGCAGGGCATCGACACCTTCACGATCTTCGAGAAGGCCGACGAGGTCGGTGGCACCTGGCGGGCCAACACCTATCCGGGCGCCGAGTGCGACATCCCTTCTGCGCTGTACTCGTACTCGTTCGAGAACTTCGACTGGCCCAACAAGTGGTCGCACCAACCCGTGATCAAGGCCTACCTCGAGCACTGTGTCGACACCTACCACCTCCGGCCGCACCTGCGGTTCGCCTCGACGGTGACCGAGGCTCGGTACGACGACGACGCCGGCGCCTGGGATGTCGACGTCAACGGAGGCGAGGCCGCCGGCGGTGAAACCCACCGCTTCGATGCCGTCGTCTCCGCCACCGGCCAACTCAGCCGACCGCGCTGGCCCGCGATCGACGGACTCGACTCCTTCGCGGGGCCGGTCTTCCACTCGGCCGAGTGGGACCACGACGTCGACCTCGCCGGCAAGCACGTGGCCACGATCGGGTGCGGGGCCAGCGCCATCCAGTACGTGCCCCCGGTCGCCAAGGAGGCCGGCCAGGTCACGATCTTCCAGCGAACGCCCAACTGGATCGTCCCGAAGAACGACCGCGACTACTCCGACTTCGAGAAGTCGCTCATCCGACGCAGCCGCGTGGCCCGCAACCTGCGGCGCTTCTCCCTGTGGTTCCGCTCCGACATCATCTCGTTCTCGCTCATGCGCAAGAAGTCGCGCATCCGCGACCTCGGGCAGAAGCTGTCGAGCAAGCACCTGCACGACACGGTCTCCGATCCGGCCAAGCGTGCGCTGCTGACACCCGACTATCCGATGGGCGCCAAGCGGATCCTGTTCTCCGACGACTTCTACGAGTCGATCGAGGAGTACGACATCGCCATCGAGGACGCGCCGATCACCAAGGTGACCGGCGACGCCATCGTCACGACCGCACCCGACGGTGCGGTCACGGAGCACCCCGTCGACGTGATCGTGGTCGGCACCGGATTCCACACCCAGGACTTCCTGACCCCGATGCGGGTCACCGGTACCGACGGGCGCGACCTGAACGAGGAGTGGGCCGACGGCCCCCAGGCCCACCTCGGGATCAGCGTCAACGGCTTCCCGAACCTGTTCTTCATGTACGGACCCAACACGAACCTGGGCCACTCCTCGATCGTGTTGATGATCGAGTCGCAGGCGCGGTACCTGCTGTCGCTGTTCCACCAGATGGCTCGCGACTCGATCCAGGCGGTCGAGGTCCGGGCCGAGGTCCAACAGGCCTACAACGACGAACTCGCCGACCGACTCGCCGACTCGGCCTGGGTCCTCATCGAGGACAGCTGGTACCTCCAGGG
>JBFIHN010000209.1:0-6474 GCA_041601775.1 Acidimicrobiales bacterium | reverse complement strand
GGGCGTGTTGTCCCGGAGCGTCTCGAGCACGAACTGCGGCTTCAGCAGCCCGCCGGGTTCCGGTGCGTCGTAGTGCAGCGGATGCCGCTCCTGCCAACCGCTCAACGTCGACTTCCACTCGCTCGAGTCGGCCATCGTGCGACCGCCGTCGAGCAGGCCCTTGATCGTCGTGACGAGCTCCTCGATGACCAGGCGTGCGTCGCCGACGATGGGGACGTCGGGGGTCCGGTTCTTGCCGAGCTCCGCCGGATCGATGTCGGCGTGGATCACCTTGGCGTGCGGCGCGAACTCGTCGAGCTTGCCGGTGACCCGGTCGTCGAAACGAGCGCCGAGCGTGATGAGGAGATCCGTCTCCTGGAACGCCATGACCGCCGTGTAGTTGCCGTGCATGCCGGGCATGCCGAGGCACAGTTCATGGTCGTCGGGGAACGCTCCTCGCGCCATGAGGGTCGTGACGACGCGCACGTCGGTGAGTTCGGCCAACTCCTTGAGCGCCTCCGCGGCGCGGGCCTTGAGGATCCCGCCACCGGCGTAGATGACCGGGCGCTCGGCGGCGAGGATCAGCTCGGCCGCTTCCTTGATCTTGCGGGGGTGCCCCTTCGTCGTGGGCCGGTACCCGGGCAGCCCGGCGACGACCTCCTCGTCGGTCGGCCAGTACCACTCCATCATCGAGCGGGGATTGCTCGGGTCGACGATGTCCTTCGGGACGTCGATGAGGACGGGTCCAGGGCGACCGGTGGTCGCGATGTGGAATGCCTCGCGCACGACGCGGGGGATGTCGGCCGCATCGGAGATCAGGTAGTTGTGCTTCGTCACCGACATCGTGATTCCCGTGGTGTCGCACTCCTGGAACGCGTCGGAGCCGATGGCGGCATAGGCGACCTGACCGGTGATGCAGACCATGGGCACCGAGTCGAGGTACGCGTCGGCGAGCGGCGTGACGACGTTCGTCGCCGCCGGACCGGAGGTCACCATGCAGACACCCGGCTTGCCGGTGACGTGCGCGTATCCCTCGGCCATGTGGCCGGCGCCTTGTTCGTGCCGCACCAGGACGTGACGGATCGACGAGTCGATGATCGGGTCGTAGACCGGGAGGATCGCGCCGCCCGGCAGACCGAAGATGATGTCGACCCCCTCCATCTCGAGAGCCTTGATGAGGGCTTGTCCCCCGTTGAGTTGCACGATCAGCTCCTGTGGTTGCGTGGTGAGAGTGTTCCCGAAAACGACGACGACCTCCCATTCGGGAGGTCGGAGTGCGCACGCGGACGGTGGTCGACGACGTGCGCTAGCGAAGTACTACCGAGAGTCGACGACGGGTCTGCACGGGCCGAGTATCGCAGGCCGGCACGCCGGAGACAACCACGGGACCGCCGCGACGGTGGCCGGGACGAGCGACGAGGGCGAAAACCCTGCTGCGACGGGGTCTCAGACGCCGGCGACGTCCTTGAGTTCGTCGAGCGCGTCCTCGAGCATGTGGCACAGGTCCCACAGGTCGGGGACGGCGTCGCGGCAGGCGACGAGGCCGAAGTCGCATCGGCCGTTGTAGGACATGATCGTGATGTTCAGGCCCTGGGTGTCGGCGATGGCCGACACCGGGATGTAGGTCAGCATCTCGGCCCCGCCGGAGTAGAGCGGGAACTGCGGGCCGGGAACGTTGGAGATGATCACGTTGAACGGTGGATCGACCCGGTTGGCCAACGCCGTTCGTGCCATCACCCGCGACGCCCGGGCGGCGATCGCCGGCGGCGCGAAGTCCGCGACCTCGGTCAGGAGGTCTGCGGGCAGCGCACCGAGGCTCTCCTTGGCCCGCGTGGTCTCGGCGTGGATGACCTCGAGTCGCTGGATCGGGTCGGCGACGTCGGTCGCCAAGGCCGCGAGCATGCCCGAGACCTGGTTGCCGTACGTGTTCGCCTGGTCCTCCGTCCGCACCGAGACCGGGATCATGCACCGAAGCGATTCCTCGGGGAGCTCGCCGTGCTTGTCGAGGTAGGCCCGCAACGCGCCGGAGCACATGCCGAGGACGACGTCGTTCACCGTGACACCCAACGCGCTCTTCACGGCCTTGATGTCGTCGAGGGGCACTGCGGTGTAGGCGAAGCGGCGATGCGGGCCGATCTTGTTGTTGAACCGGGTGGAGGGAACGGTGAAGCCGCCGGTCTTGGAGATCGACGGCGGCTCGTCCTCGAGCCGCCGAGCCCCCTGCCCGAACAGTTGCGCCACCGGTTGGGGAAGGCGCTTGGCCATGCTCGCCACGTCGACCGCACGACCGATCGCCGGGAGCTCCTGGATGGCACGGACGACGATGCGACCCTGCTTGTAGGGCCGGGTCGCGAGCGACGTCAGGCCACGCACGAGCATCTGTTCCTGGCTCGGTGTCGCCTCCCGCTCCGGCATCGGGGGCAGGTCCCGTGGGGTGGCATCCGGCTCGAGGTCGAGGATGTTCCCGAGGAGCTGCGCGCCACCCACGCCATCGATCGCGGCGTGGTGGACCTTGGTCAGCTGGGCGATCTTGCCGCCTTCGAGGCCGTTGATGACGTACAGCTCCCACAGCGGACGGCTGCGGTCGAGGGGACGGGCGATGAGTCGGGCGACGAGCTCGGACACCTGCTCGGGCTTTCCGGGGGGCGCAACGGCCGTCTCCCGGATGTGGAAGTCCAGGTCGAGGTCGGGATCCTCGATCCAGTACGGATGGTCGAGGTTGAAGGGCACCTCGACCAGCTTCCGGCGCATGGGGTCGAGCAGTGCGAGCCGCTCACGGAAGAGCGCCTTCGTCTTCTCGCAGCCACCGCAGTCGGTGTCCTTGGGGTCGAAGACGATCAGCGACGACACATGACCGAAGGTCGTCGACGACTCCATGTACAGGAAGGAGGCGTCGACCCCGGTGAGCTGCTGCATCTGTGTTCCCCTCTGGATCGGACGTGGGTCCCATCGTGACCGATGCACGTGACATCCGCCACTACGCCGATCCCGTGGGGAGACTCAGCCTCCGACGGTGGTGCCGGCGAGCGGTCTGACCTGCCGTGCGGCGATGTGCTCGGGGCGGCGCTGCGGCGCGGCATACGGGTCGCGCAGCGCGTTCTCGACGCTGTTGAACACGATGAACAGATTGCGTCGCGACAACGGCGAGACGTTGCTCGACGAGGCGTGCAACAGGTTCGAGTCGAAGAACGTGACCGAACCCGCCGAGCCGGTGCACTGCTCGACCCCGCAGTGCTCGTACACCTCGAACAGGCGCTCGTCGTCGGGGACACCGACCTCCTGGCGCTGCAGTGACGACTCGTGGTTCGCGTCGGGCGTGGGTTCGGTGCACGACACGAACCAGTGGTGCGAACCGGGCATCACCATGAGCGGGCCGTTGAACTCGTGGTTGTCGGTGAGCGCCACGCTCGCACTGAGACAGCGGGGCGCAGGCATGCCGTCCTCGGTGTGCCAGGTCTCGAAGTCCGAGTGCCACTGGAAGTCGCGGCCTCGCAGGCTGGGCTTGCGGTTGACCCGGCTCTGGTGCACGTAGACGTCCGAGGCGAGGAGTTGCCGCGCCACGCCGGCGAGGCGATGGTCGCCGCACACCGATGCCAGCGGACCGTCGTCGGTGTGGAAGGAGAAGACGGACCGGACCGCATCGGACCGTGGCTCTCGGATGACCCGATGCGCGTCGTCCGCGGTCATCGCGTCCATCAGCGCATGGAGCGCCTCGTCGAGCCACTCGACCTCGGCGGCACCGAACACGCCGTCGACGGTGAGGAACCCCCGCTCGTCGAAGCGCCGTACCTCCGCCGCATCGAGTGGACCGGCACCGCCGGGGTACACCACCGGATGGCGGCGAGGCAGCAGTTCCGGCGGGCGCCCGAGCCTCGACGGGTACGGGTCGCGGTCGACGTCGATCGATGGGGCACGCAGCGTCTTCATACAGTGGCGGGGTCCTCCGTGTCTTCCAGGGTGAGCAGGGGGTAGGCGCCGTCTTCGTCGTGGGTCTCTTGACCGGTGACCGGCGGGTTGAACGCACAGACCATCCGCAGGTCCTCTTCGGCCCGCACGATGTGCTGATCGTGCTGGTCGAGCAGGTAGATGGTGCCGGGGCCGATCTCGTGGACCTCGCCGGTGGCCTTGTCCTCGATGGTCCCCTTGCCGGCGATGCAGTACACGGCCTCGAGGTGGTTCTTGTACCACATGTGGGTCTCGGTACCGGCGTAGAGGATGGTGTCGTGCATGGAGAAACCCATGCGGTCGTCGGCCAGGGAGAGCCGACGCGACTCCCACGTCTCGGCCTTGACGTCGCGGTCGGTGCCGACGATGTCGTCGAGGGTGCGCACGATCATGACTGGTTCTCCGTGTCCTTCTGGGCGGCGCGTTCGGTCCGCAGGTCTTCCACCATCTTCTCGTCGAAGTCGGCGGCGATGTCGGCCAGGATCTCGATGGCCCGATCGATGGCCTCGTTGGTGACCACGAGGGGCGGGAGGAGCTTGATGACCTCGTCCTCGGCGCCGGCGGTCTCGATGATCAGGCCGCGTTCGAACGCACCCTGGGCCATCATCTGCGAGATCTCGGGGACCGAGGCCTCCAGACCCATGATCAGACCGCGACCACGGACGTCGGAGAACAGACCGGGGTGATCGGCCATGAGCGTCTCGAGTCCGGCACGCACCCGAGCCGACTTGGCGTCGACCGAGCTGGTGAGTCGGTCGTCGGTCCAGAAGTGCTCGAGCGCGGCGGTCGCGGTGACGAACGCGGCGTTGTTGCCACGGAACGTGCCGTTGTGCTCGCCCGGGTCCCAGACGTCGTGTTCCGGCTTCATCAGGACCAACGCCATCGGGAGTCCGGACCCGGCGAGCGACTTCGACAACGTGACGATGTCGGGGTCGATGCCCATCTCCTCCCAGGAGAAGAAGGGGCCGGTCCGGCCGCAGCCGACCTGGATGTCGTCGATGATCAACAAGATGCCGTGGCGCTTGCAGATCTCGCCGAGGCCACGCATCCATGTCGCCGACGCGGGGTTGATGCCACCTTCGCCCTGGGTGGTCTCCACGATGACCGCCGCGGGCTCGTCGAGCCCACTGGAGTCGCCCATGACCATGGTCTCGAGGACGTGGAGGCTGTCGACGTCGTCGCCCAGGAAGTTCGCGAAGGGCATCGAGGTGGCGTTGCCGAGTGCGACACCCGCGCCACCGCGCTTCATGGCGTTGCCGGTGACCGAGAGGGACCCGAGCGTCATGCCGTGGAAGCCGTTGGTGAACCCGACGACCCGGTCGCGACCGGTGACCTTGCGCGCGAGCTTGAGCGCTGCCTCGACGGCGTTGGTGCCGGTCGGGCCGGGGAACTGGAGCTTGTACTCGAGGTTCCGCGGCCGCAGGATCACGTCGTCGAAGCGCTCCATGAAGGACCGCTTGGTGGTCGTCGACATGTCGAGGGCGTGGATGAAGCCGTTGTTCGACAGGTGTTCCTGGAGTGCCTTGATGAGCACCGGGTGGTTGTGGCCGTAGTTCAAGGCGCCGGCGCCGGCGAAGAAGTCGAGATACTCCGTCCCGTCCTCTGCCGTCATGATGTGGCCTTGCGCCGACTCGAACACGGTCGGCCACGAACGGCAGTAGCCGCGGACCTCTGACTCGAGATTCTCGAAGATCTCCATGGGGGTTTCTGCTTCCTGGGTTGCGGATTCGATTTGCGTGAGAGCACGACGGCCGGTGTGGGTGCGCGCGAGAGCACGCGCCACCGGCCGTAGGACTAGGGGGCCACCACCGGTCCGATGCGGAATCGGACCTCGCGCTCGTGGCCGGGCGGGAATGCGTCTTCGGGGAAGAGGTCGTCGGTCTCGACCGCGGCGCCGTGCCGTTCGCCGAAACGGCGGAACAAGGTCTCCGACGCGACGTTGGTCGGGGTGACCGTGGCCTCGAGGTGTTCGAGGCCGGTCCAGTCGGCCAGGTGGTCGAGCAGCGCGCCGGCGATGCCACGCCGCCGCTGCGAGTCGTCGACGCCGATCTGCCACACGAACACCGTCTTGGGCTCGTCGGGACGGGCGAAGGCGGTGACGAAACCGATGGGTGTGTCGTCGTCTTCCTCGGTCGTCGCGACAACCGTCGTGTCGGCGAAGTACTCGGCCCACAACAGGTAGGCGTACGGCGAGTTCTCGTCGAGGCCGTTGGCTCGTGCCAGGGACCAGAGCGCCGACCCGTCCGCCATCCGAGGTCGTCGGAAGCGCAAGGCAGATCGATTGGCGTTGGCCGTCAGAGGTGGCACGTCATCTCCATTGATACCGGTCTCTACCCGAGAACACAAAGACCAGAACGTGAACAACGCCACACGGAGCGGACGGAATCCGCATGCGAAGCGGCTCAGGGTCGCCGATGAAGCGGCTCAGGCTTCGGTGACGGCGCCCTTGTCGGCACCGGCGGCGAGACGCCCGTACTTGGCCAGGACGCCCTTCGTGTAGCGGGGTTCCGGGTGCTTGAGGGTGAGGCGGCGCTGCTCGAGCTCGGCCTC
>JBFIHN010000208.1:0-6498 GCA_041601775.1 Acidimicrobiales bacterium | reverse complement strand
TGCAGTTCAGCCTGGGTGCGTGGGAGGGCGTCGGCGGGACCGGCTATCCACACGAACACCCGCGTGACACCCAGATCACCATGGGCCGACGGCTCCAGGCCCAGTATGGCTGGGGTGCCTGGCCCCACTGCTCGAGCGAGCTCGGCCTCCGCTGAATCCGCCATTCTCGACGTCGCAGGCGTCGGCCCCCGACGCCTCAGACGTCGAGTTCGGGCATGCCGGGTCGATGGGCTCGCTGCGCTTGCGTCTCCGGCGTGCAGCTCCGGGATCGTTCAGGTGCCCGTGACCACGACCCGGTTCCCATCCGGGTCCTCCATCGGCAGCACACGTGACGTGGTTGCCACCTGGGGCGCCTCGTCCGTGAGGCCGAGATCCTGGACGCGCTCGGCGAAGTCATCGAGTTCGTCGACGTGGAGCACGACGGTCGAGTGGCCTGCCCGGTCGGGCTCGCTCCAGACCTGTACCCCCACGTCGTCGTCGAGGTGCCATTCGATCAGGCCGTCCATCGGCCGCGAATCCGGCGGTCGGCCGAACAGCTGCGTATACCAGTGCTCGGCGATCGAGAGATCCCGTACGGTCGCCTGTGCGAGAACGCCGTGCACGGTCATGGTCACTCCTCGGGTTGCCGACCTCGGGTCCCTACCCGCAGACCTCCGGTCCCTACCCGCCGGGCGATCCGTCCCACTCGACGCCCGCCCCACGCGGAGCGCCTACCGGGCTGCCGTGCCTGCCGTGGCCTTCGCTCGCGTGGCGGCGAACTGGTAGCCGGCGAGTCCCATGAGCAGGACGCCGTTGGGCACGTGGAGCGCTGCGGCGTCGGCGGTGTCGCGGCCGACGTAGCCCAGCCCGATCTGGCTGAACGTCAACAGGGCGATCATCCCGGCCACGGCGAACTCACCGCCGTCCCCCTTGTCGGCCAGGACGAGACCGAGGTTCACGAGCGCCAGCACGAACACACCGTTGCCGATGTAACCGTGGGTCTCGATGATCAGCTCGCCCAGGAAGAGGAACCGCCCGGCGAGGATCGCGAGGAGGAAGACGAGGGCAAGGGTGAGCACGGCGCAGAACTGGCGGGCACGCGTGAGCGATGACGTCGATGGCATCCCGACAGCATGTCGTACGGTGCCCCTCGTGCAGGAGCCGAGCGAACTGGCCGAGGTGTTGGTGGACGGCGCGTTCTATGCGGGTGATCCCCACCCGACCTACGCGGCGTTGCGGGCCCGGGAGCCGGTCGCGTGGTGCGAACCCGGCGGCTTCTGGGCGCTGTCGACGCATGCGGGAGTGCTGGCAGCGTCGACCGACCCCGACACGTTCTGCTCCCGTCGGGGCATCCTGGCCATGGAGATCGGGATCGAGTACGCCACCCCACCCACGATGATGCACACCGACCCGCCCGAGCACACCGCCTACCGCAAGCTCGTGGCGCCCGGGTTCCGGCCGTCGGTGATCCGGCGCACGGCCGAGCGGGTGGCGACGCGGACCGAGGAGGTGCTCGACCGACTTCCCGACGGCACCTTCGACGCGGTCGAGTCGCTGGCGGTGCCCCTGCCGTTGCTGCTGATCGCCGATGTGCTCGGAGTGCCGACCGACGACCTCGACCGGTTCTTCACCTGGTCGGAGGCGGCGATCCCCGGGGAGTCCGACATCGCCCCCGACGAGAAGCAGCGCCTCCTCGGTGAGTGCTGGGCCTACCTGCTCGAACGCTGCGCGGAACGCCGTGCCGACCCGGCCGACGACCTGGTGTCGGTCCTGGTCCACACCGAACTCGATGGCCGACGCCTCTCCGACGACGAGTTGGTGATGTTCCTCAACCAACTCCTGATCGCGGGCAACGAGACGACACGGAACGCGATCTCCGGGGGCCTGCGGGCCTTCGCCGAGCGGCCGGCGCAGTGGCAGGCACTGGCGGACGACCCGGCGCTGGTCGACACCGCGGTCGAGGAGATCCTCCGGTGGACCACGCCGGTGATCTCGTTCCTCCGGACCACCACCCGCGAGGTCGACCTCGAGGGACAGACGATCCCGGCGGGGGATCCGGTGTTGCTGCTCTACCAGTCGGCCAACCGCGACGAGCGCGAGTTCGGATCGACCGCCGGCGAGTTCCTGGTCGACCGGCGACCCAACCACCATCTCGCCTTCGGGTTCGGCGCCCACTTCTGCATCGGCGCCGCCCTCGCGCGGATGGAGATCGCCACGCTGCTGCGAGCATTGCTGCACCGTGGATGGACCCCCGAGGGTCGGGGCGAGGCGGTGCAGACCGCATCGCCCGTCATCGCCGGCCTCCGGTCGCTCCCGTTGGCCTTCCACGGCCGCTGAGGACGCGAGACGGCACCCGCCGCGGGCTGGGGGCGGTCAGTCGCCGATGAGGCGAGCGAGGCCTTCCTCGACGCGCTCGGTGACCTCGTCGACGGTTCCGAGCCCGTCGATCCGCAGCAGGATGCCCCGCTCCTCGTAGAAGTCGACGAGCGGCGCCGTGTTCTCCTCGTAGATCTTGAGCCGGTTGCGGATGACGTCCTCGGTGTCGTCGCTCCGGCCGGAGTCGCGGCCACGTTCGACGAGCCGGCGGACCAGTTCGTCCTCGGGGACGTCGAGCATGATCACGGCGTCGAATGTCCGGTTCTTGTTCCGACCCCACGCGTAGGCGCCCTTGGCCTGCGGCAACGTGCGCGGGAATCCGTCGAGCAGGAAGTCCTCGCGGGGCTGGCTGCCCCCGAGGGCTTCGTTGACCATCGAGATCACGAGATCGTCGGGCACCAGACCGCCCGAGTCCATGTGCTCCTTCGCGGCTCGGCCGAGTTCGGTGTCGCGTGCGACGTGGTCGCGCAACAGGTCGCCGGTCGCGAGGTGCGGCACGCCATGGCGCTCGGCCAGGCGTTCGCCCTGCGTTCCCTTGCCCGCACCGGGTGGTGCGAGGAGCAGTGCTCGGAACAACGGTCCCCCTGTGTCTGCGTCGCCGAATGGAGTTGCCGACGGTAGCGCACCGGCCCGCCGGTCCCGGACTCCGGAATCACCCACCGCCGGGAGCGACGGACCCGCCAGACTGCCCTCGTGGGGACCAGCGAGCGCGTCGACGCACGAGCACTGATCGGGGTGCTGGGCGGATGGTCGGTGGGCGACGGCCCGCTCTACCGCCAGCTGGCCGCGGCGATGACGGCCGCCATCGACCGTGGTGACCTGCCCCCGGGGATGCGGTTGCCGGCCGAACGGTCCCTGGCCGACGCGCTCCCCGCAGCGCGCAACACCGTGGTGGCGGCGTTCGGGCTGCTCGTGGAGTCCGGCCATGTGGCCCGCCGCCAGGGGAGCGGAACCACCGTGGCCGGGCACGCACGCCCCGACCGTCCGTCCCTCGCCGCCGGTCTGCGTGCGCAGACGCTGACCGGGCGGGCGTTGCCTCGAGACGGGTCGCCCCCACCGGTCGACCTCGGGCTGTCGGTTCTCGACGATCCGGAGTCGCTCCCGGCGTGGGCCTTCGACGTCGACCCGCTCACCGCCGCGCGGGCCGGCCGTCCGCACGGCTACGCCCCGTTGGGGATCGATGCACTGCGGGACCGAGTGGCCGGTCTGCTCACGGCGCGGGGGCTCCCCTCGACGGCAGCCCAGGTCGCGATCACCCTCGGCGCGCAACATGGGATCGCCCTCGCTGCGGAGGTGCTGGCCGCTCGCGGTGCGGTGGTCGCCATCGAGGATCCGACCTATCCGGGCGCGATCGACGTGTACTCCCGCGCCGGAATGCGCTTCGCTGCGGTCGAGACCGATGCGGGCGGAACCGACCCGTCGTCACTGCGTCGCGTGCTCGCCGGTGGCGGCGTCGATCTCGTGCACCTCGCTCCCCAGTGTGCGAGCCCGACGGGCGTCGTGACCGTGGCGTCGCGCCGCGAGCAACTCGTCGACCTCCTCGCGTCCGCGGGCACGTGGCTGGTCGAGGACGCAGCGTTGGAGTTCCTCGCCCCGCCGGAGACCCACGGCTATCTGGCCACGGCGCTGCCCGATCGCACCGTGCTGGTCGGGACCACCAGCAAGGTGCTCTGGGGTGGACTCCGGGTCGGATGGGTCCGGGCACCGGCCTCGGTCGTCGAAGGGATCGGCCGCCTCCGCGCGGCCCACGACCTGGGCTCCCCGATCGCTCCCCAGGTGACGGCCCTCCGTCTCCTCGACGACATCGGCGTGATCGCCGAGCGCCGGCGGGCCGAGGCCACGGCGAAGCGCACCTTCCTTCGCCAGCGGATCAGCGCCGCGGTTCCGGAGGTCCGCGTCGCCGAGCCCGCAGGCGGCCTGAGCCTGTGGATCGAGGTCGACGACGCGGACCGACTGGTCGCTGATGCCGCCGCCCTCGGGCTCGACATCGTGTCCGGTCGGGTGTGCAGCGTGTCCGGTGACCAGCGTGACCGTGTTCGGATCAGCGCGTGGGCGCCGGACGCCGTGCTCGACGAGGCGGCTCGGCGGTTCGCCGCCGCGTGGCGCCTCGGCCGTTCAGACGACTGATCCGAGCCGTCGAGCGGCCTCGCGCAGTTCGACGGGGCCGAGGGTGGCGTAGGTCGCTCGCAGGGTCGTGGACGCACCGTCGTCGGTACGGAACGCCGAGCCGGGGACGAACGCGACCCCGGCGGCCACCGCTCGCGGGAGCACGCCGGCGGTGTCGACACCGGGGAGGTCCGCCCACAGGAAGAGGCCACCGCGGGGTTCGGCGATGGTGGCATCGGGGAGGGCGGCGACGAGGGCTCGACGGAGTTCGTGGGCGCGGTCGCGGTAGAACGCCCCGAGCGTCCGTGCTCGTCGCTCCATCCACCCCGGTCTCGACAAGAGGTCCACGACCAACCGCTGGCTCAGCGTCGAGGTGTGGAGGTCCGATGCCTGCTTCAGCCGGGCGAGGATGGTCACCGCCTCGGACGGCGCAACCAGCCAACCGACACGGAGTCCGGGCGCGATCGTCTTCGAGGTGGTGCCGAGGCTGATGGCGCGGTCGGTCCACGTCGAGACGGGAGGATGCTCGGGTTCGTCGAAGCGGATGCGGCCGTAGGGGTCGTCTTCGACCACGAGGAACCCCCAGTGGTCGGCGAGGGCTGCGAGATGTCGTCGGCGCTCGGGATGGAGCACGGCGCCCGTGGGGTTCTGGAAATCGGTGACCGTGTAGACGAGCTTCGGTCGTCGTCCGCGAACGAGCGCGGCCTCGAGCACCTCGGTGTCCAGCCCGTGGTGATCGACCGGGATGGGGAGCCATCGAGGGCGTCGTGACCCCAGTGCCTGGATGGCGCCCAGGTACCCCGGGTCGTCGATGGCCACCTCGTCGCCGGGATCGAGGAACGCTCGACCGAGGAGGTCGAGCGCCTGTTGCGACCCGGTCGTCACCAGGACCTCGTCGACGGCACACGGACGGCGACGGCGTGCGGCCGCGTCCTCCGCCACGACGGCCCGCAGGGAGGTCATGCCCTCTGTGCGCCCGTACTGGAGCGGCTCGCCGGTCGGGCACCGGATCGCCGCCTCGGCGACCTCGGCCAGGTCGTCGACCGGGAAGGTGGTGGGGTCGGGCATGCCGCCGGCGAGCGACAGCACGTCGTCGGTGTCGACCAGGGCCAGGATCTCGCGGATCACCGACGACCGGGCGGTTCGCGCGTCGTCGGTCAACAGGTCCTGGAGCGAGGTCATGGGGTCAGTGTCCGACGGTGCAGCGTCGGACACGAGAGCCAATCAGGGGGATTGGACCCGTTCGGCCGCCAGCAGCGAACGGCGCACCTTGCCGGCGTCGTCGCGCACGGGTTCGTCGACGAACTCGAAGGTGCGGGGGATCTTGTAGCGCACGATCTCGTCGCCCAGATGGGTGCGGAGGTCGTCGGCGGACAACGGACGGGTGGCGTGGACGATGGCGTGCACCCGCTCGCCGAGGTCGTCGTCGGGGAGGCCGATCACAGCGCAGGACCCGACGTCGGGATGGCGGTCGATGGCGGCCTCGACCTCGGCGGGGTAGATGTTGGCCCCGCCGGTCAGGATCATGTCCTTCTTGCGGTCGCCGAGGTAGAGGAATCCGTCCTCGTCGAGCCAACCCATGTCGCCGAGGGTCTCCCAGCCGTCGTCGGTGCGCGTCGCCTCAGCGCCGACGTAGCGGTACGTCCGGGCGCCTTCGGGGGGTCGGAGGAAGACCTCGCCCGGCTCGCCGGGATCGGCGTCGCTGCCGTCGGCTCGGACGATCTTGATCTCGCCGGCCGAGGGTCGGCCCACCGATCCCCGATGGGTGAGCCAGTCGGCTCCTGTGATGATCGTGGCCGCCTGGGCCTCGGTGCCGGCGTAGAGCTCGTAGATCCGTTCGGGGCCCATCCAGCGGATCCATTCCTCCTTGAGCCACGCCGGACAAGGCGCGGCGAGGTGCCAGATGCGCTGGAGGGATCCGAGGTCGTACCGACCGCGGACGTCGGCGTCGAGCTTCCAGATCCGCTGCATCATCGTCGGTACGAGGTAGAGGGTCTCGGCACCGTGGTCCTCGATGGCCTGCAGCGTCGCCACGGC
>JBFIHN010000207.1:0-6527 GCA_041601775.1 Acidimicrobiales bacterium | reverse complement strand
AGGTGGTCGAAGCCGAGGTCCTCGGCGGCCGCACCGATGCGGCGCACCGCGTCGACGTCACCCGCCTGTTCGATCTGGGGGAAGACGACGCCGATCTCGAGGTCAGGGTGGAGCATCCCGCCATCCTGGCCGATGCTCGATTGCCAGGGCACAACCGCCCACTGCGAACATGACCCCTGTGGGGCAGTCGTTCGCAGAACCTGATCGGGCCAGGTTCATCGCGGTGAACCGGACTCGGCTACGCGCCTGGTGCTGGGGCGACCCGTCGGCGCCGCCCGTGCTGCTCGTCCACGGCGCACACGACCACGGACGCATGTGGGACGAGTTCGCGCCTCGGTTCGCGGCGCTGGGTTTCCACGCGGTGGCCTTGGACACTCGTGGCCACGGTGACAGCGGTCCTCTCAGCTCGGGAATGATGTGGACCGCCGCCACGCTCGATCTGTGTGAGGTCGCGCGTGTGTTGGCCGACGAAGCAGGAGCGCGGGACGAGCCGATCGGCATCATCGGACACTCGATGGGTGGGGGTCAGGCGCTCAGCGCTGCCGGTACGGCGCCGGAGCGGTTCGCGTGGGTCGTGAACCTCGACGGACTCGGACCACCGGCCGAGGCGTTTCCCGATGTCGATCCGGTGGAGGGGACGACGACGGCGTTGGACCAGATCGCCAAGGTGCTCGGCCGAGCGCCTCGCCTGTGGACGTCGCGCGCGGAGATGGCCGCTCGACGGGGCGCCATCAACGTCCGTCTCCCACAACGGTTCCTCGACCACCTCGTCGAGTACGGCACGGTCGAGACCGGGGGCGGGTTCGTCTGGAAGACCGACCCGCGCTTCAACCTGGGCGTGCCCGACGGGTTCTCGATCGACATGATCCTCGGCGGCTATGGCGACGTGACCGTGCCGGTGCTGGCGCTGATGTCGTCGGAGGACGATGCCTGGACCGAGTTGTCCGACGCCGAGGTCGAGCGCCGTATCGCCGCGCTGCCCGATGCCCGCTGGAGGTCGGTGCCCGACGCCGGTCACTACGTCCACGTCGAGAACCCGGACTTCGTGCTGGCCGAAGTCGAGGCGTTCCTGACCGACCTCGGGGTGCTGGCATGACGGACCTCTTGGTGGTTCACGACATGGGTGCCGTCGGCGGTCGACCCTGGGCCGACGCGTTCTCGGGATGGAACGGACGGGTCACCGCGCCAGACCTTCCGGGCCACGGTGCGGCGCCACCTCCTGCCGGCGGTCACTACGAGGTCGGGGACGCGGTGTTCGCGTTGGTCGACCACCTCTCGCCGCCCGCGGGTGGGGAACCGGTCGTCGTCGGCGTCGGAAAGCACGGCCTCGTCGCCCGGACGTTCGCGCTCGGTGGCCGGGCCGGCGCGCTGGTGTTGGTGGACGGACTCGGCGGGCCATGGCTGGACGTCGAGGCACGCAACGCGTCGTTGCGTGCTGGTCGGCGTGCGCTGCTCTCGACTCCCGCCGCGCTGGCTCCTCATCGGTCGGGGACGACCGACGTGCGAGCCACGCTCGCCCTTGGCCCGTCGGACCGCGACCACGAGATGCGAATGCTCGGATCGGTTCCTGTGCCGACCCTGGTCGTCGAGTCGCCGTCGTCGCCGACGCCCGACGCCGACGCCGTGGCAGCGGCCATTCCCGATCACACGTTGGTGCGGGTGGTCGACGACGCGGCGCCGACCGTGGCGGCAGCGGTCATCGAGTGGTGGATCACCACCAGATCGACGCGCACCCCGAGCTGAGCTGTTCGGGCGCATGGCGGCCGACCCCGGTCGCGATCCGCATCGCGGACCACGCGAGTGCTGCGGCGTCGATCATGTCGTCGGCCGCGACCTCGCCCGCGGGACCGACGTCGGGGTCGATCGAGAGGCCGTGCTCGTCGAGCAGGCGGAGTCGTGTCGCCGTGCCCGTCCACGTGCGTTTCGGGTGGCTCATGGGTCGGTCGTCGTTCATGGCCAGGAAGGCGAGTTCGGGGAACGTCTCGTGCAGCGGGAGGTCGGTGGTGGCGGCCAACGCTCGGACCTCGCGGATCTTGGGTACGAGCATCCACGCCTGCTTGGAGATGCCATGGCCCACGTGTTCCTTCGACCAGGCGTTGGCGTCGGAGTAGTCGTCGAAGTCGATGGCGCCGAGGGTCGGCGGAGAGAACAACGAGGCCCGTCGCCGTCCCAACAACGGCCGGACCGCGTCGTCGCAGCCACGCCGGCCGTCGCGTTCGAGGACGATCGGCATGTCGACCGCGACGACGGCGACGGGACCCGCTGCCTGGCAGAGCCCGGCGAGCGTCGCGTCGAACAGCGGGGTCGCCGTCGTCTCGTCCCAACGCACGCCGACCCATCCCCGTCGGGTGCCGTCGACGCCGAGGACGATGGGGACGGTCATCAGAACCCGGACACGCTGGCAGTAGCAGGAGTGCTGTCGCCTCCCGGGCCCGTCGCAACCAGTTCGTAGTCCGAGGCGAATTCGTTGCAGATGACGACCGTCCCGTTGGGCGGGAGTGCACCCTCCGGCGCCGACGGTCCGGTGATGCGCACCGCGGTCGCGTTGCCGGTCGACCACGTGAGGCGCAGGTGCATCGACTCGGTGAGGCACTTGTCCGGGTCGAGGTTGTCGTACCCGTCTCGGTCGGCGGTGAACCTGGTCACGGCCGCTGCTGGCGGTGGGGGTGGCGGTGGCGGTGGCGCGGGAGGTTGCGTGGTGGATGTCGTCGTCGTCGTCGTGGTGGTGGTGGTCGTCGTCGTCGTGGTGGTGGTCGTCGTCGTGGTCTGCTGCGACGTGGAGGTGGTGGACTCGTCCGTCGTCGTGGTGGCCTCGCTGGTCGTCGTCCCACCGGCGAGTTGTCCCGGGGCATCGTCGCCGGACCCCAACACCCAGGCGAGGGTTCCGCCACCGGCGATGAGCGCGAGGAGGACGGCCGCGACGAGGGCGCGTCGTCGTGTGGTGCGGCCGTCCGAAGGGGATGCTGTCACCTCGTCGAGCTCGATCACGGCCGTCGGATCATCCGCTGGCGTGGCCGCGAACACTGACGTCACGTCTCCACCCGTGGCCGGCGGGTCGAGCGGACGGGAGGAACTGATCGGGACGCCTTCGGCTTCGAGCGCGCCTGCCACCCGCGCCTTGAGGCCGGCCGGGGCAGCGAGGATCGGGACGGCGGCGAAGAGGGCCTCGGGTGCGACGAGGACGGCCTGGTGTCGACCACAGCGATCGCAGTCCTCGGCGTGCGCGGTGATGGCCCGCACCGCGTCGGCCCCGAACTGGCCGATCCCGGCAGTGGTCAGCACGTCGTCGAGTTGCTCGCAGGCCGGATGGCCGTGTCGCCAGAGCACCCACGCTCGGATGGCGCCGCCCAGTCTGTTGCGGAGGCGGAACATGGCCTGGTTCGCGGCGTTGGGCGAGACGTCGAGTTCTTCGGCCAAGTCCGCTCCGTCGAGACCGTGGCGGAGGTGGAGGTGGAGGATGCTTGCGTCTCGGTCGCCGAGCGCGGCCGCCGCCGCCCAGAGCATCTCCTCCTGTTCGGCGGTCACCAGGTGTGCTGCTGGTTGGTCGCCGGCGGTCCGGGATGCCACGGCCTGATGGTCGATCTCCATGACGGTCTCCTCGTCGCCCAGGGCGACCGAGCGGCGTTCTCGCTCGAGTCGGTTGAGCGAACGGTTGCGAGCTGCTCTGAGCAGCCAGCCGCCGAAGGATTCCGGTTGACGGAGCGTGCCCAGTTGCCGCCAGGTCACGAGGAACACGTCCTGGGTGACGTCGGCGGCGAGCTCGGGGTCGCGGAGCACGCGACGGGAGACGTCGTGGACCCGGTCGAACCAGCGGTCGTAGAGCAGGCCGAAGGCATCACCGTCGCCCGCTTGGGCGGCGATGACCAGGTCGACGTCCTCTGCCCCACGATCGCTCATCTGCACTCCTGTGGTCGGAACCGTATCGGTACGGCGGTTGCTGGTCGGGTGGGCGTCAGCTCCCGAGGTGGGCGGGTCGGCGCGAACGACGAGTCGCAGCGAGGATGATCAGGAACGCCCCGAGAGCGACGAGCAACGACCCGACGATCCAGTACGGGCTCGCCTCGCTGCCGGTGCTGGCGAGCTGGCCGTCGGCACGGGTGGTCGACCGGGCGAGGACCTCGGTCTCGTCGTCGGGAACCGTGGTCGTGTCCTCGGGGGTCTCGCCGGCTGGGGTCTCGCCGTCGTCGGGTGCGGGCTGGTCGACGCCCGGCTCGTCGTCGTCGAGGATCCGCATGATGCCGCTGCCGCCGTTCAGCCCGAAGTCGCCTGCGCTCTCGTCGTCGCCGTAGACGGGGAGGAGTTCGTCTGCTTCGTCGGCCAGGTCTTCGATGATGGGGAGCGTCGTCGAAACCGACGTCTCGCCGGCCGAAAGGGTCACGATCTCGTCGATGGGCTCGAAGTCGACGCCCGCCTCCGCCTCGAATCCGAACACGCCGGAGTGCAGGCGGAAGGTGATGTCTTCGAGCGGTGCGTACGACGCCTGGACGACGACCTCGACACCGTTGTCGTCGCCGGGATCCCCTTCGCCGGTCGCGGCGTCGATGATCTCGAGCTGCGGGCCGTCGCCGTCGAGGATGAACCCGTCGGCCGACGAGTTGTGGATCTGATAGCCGGCGTCGTTGGCGACCTCGAGCACGAAGTTCTCCACGTCCTCGACGCCGTCGTCGGTGGCGAGCTTCACGGGGATCGTGTACTCGGTCTCGCCAGGAGCGATGTTGGCGACGAGGGCGGCCAGGAAGTCGGCGTCGTCGGTGTCCTCGTGGCTGATCGAACTCGTGATGTGCATGCCGGCCGGGGCGGGCTTCGACAGGACCATGTGGAACGCAATCGAGCCGTCGGCCTCGTAGGCGGTGGCGTCGGAGACGGTGATGGTCGGGGGTGGCGGAGGCGGCGGGACCTCGGAGGGGTCCTGGAGGACGGGGCCGCCGGCCGAGACCGGTGTGCCCAGGAGTGTGGTGGCGGCGACCGTGACGGCGAGTCCGGTGGCCAGCCGGCGGGTCAGGCGGCGGGTCAGGTGGGAGGTGTGCATGTCGGGTTCCTCTCGTCGGTCCCGCCTCGGTCGGCAGGCATCGGTACGAAGGTCCTGACCGACCGCGTACGGTTCGCTTACAGGGCGGCTCGGGATTTCTCCGGCCCGGACGACGTGGAGCTCGACATGGGGCAGTGCTTCTGTGGATGCGGACGTTCGATCAAGGGGATGCGACTGCCCCCGAGCGACGAGGTGGCTGCGCAGATGCGGACCGATGTGGCGTTCCTGGTGGCGGCATGCACCTCGCCGAGCTGTGGTACGAAGGCCGTCGCTCGCCGGGCGTCGTGACGCAGCTCCGAGACACAGGTGCGTACCGAGTGGACGGCCCAGAAGACTTCGTGTTCCGACGCGTGCACCCCCGACCAGATGGAGACGATGCATGACCGACGTACAGGCCGAACTCGACGACGAGGCCGTGGGGCTCATGGCCTTCCAGGTCTGGAGCTACAAGCAGGGTGAGCTGGTCTCGTTGCTGATCCACATCGGCGATCGACTCGGTCTCTACCAGGCGATGGCCGGTGCCGGTCCCGTCTCCGCAGCCGAGTTGGCCCAGCGTGCCGGCGGCCTGTCCGAGCGGTGGGTGCGGGAGTGGGCGTCGTCGATGGTGGCAGCCAAGCTCATCGACCACCGGGTGGACGGCGACGGCGACCGGTTCGAGCTGTCACCTGCAGGCCGGGCCGTGCTGGTCGACGAGGAGGCGTCGCTGTTCACCGCGGTCGGCGCGTTCAGCGGTCCGATGGAGCCGGACCTCGTCGACGAGCTGACGGAGTGTTTCCGCACCGGCATCGGCCTCCCGTACGACCGGTTGGGGCCCAGCGGCGCCCACCGGACCGAGCGGACGCTGGGACCCTGGGCCCGTCTCGCACTGGTCCCGGTGATCATCCCGCTGCTCGACGGGGTCGAGTCCCGACTGCATTCGGGCATCGACGTCGTCGACGTGGGCTGCGGCGCCGGCGTCGCGCTCGAGGCCTTGGCCTCGGCGTACCCCGCGTCGCGGTTCGTGGGCTACGACCCGTCCCGTCACGCCGTCGAACGGGCGACCGCGAAGCTCGCTCACCTCGACAACGTGCAGCTGGTGCACGGCCGGGCCGAGGACCTCCCGACGACGCCGTCGTTCGACCTCGCGCTCACCTTCGACTGCCTCCACGACATGACCCGTCCCGACGATGCACTCGCCGCCATCCGGACGGCCCTGCGCGACGACGGGACGTTGCTGGTCAAGGAGATCCGCTGTGCCGACACGCTCGGCGAGAACATGCGCAACCCGATGCTGGCGATGATGTTCGGGTTCTCGATCACGTCCTGCATGTCGTCGGCGACGAGCGAGCCCGGAGGCATGGGCCTGGGTACCGTCGGCCTGCCCGAGTCCAAGCTCCGGGAACTCACCGAGGCCGCCGGCTTCACGTCGCTCACCCGCCACGACCCCGGCGAGTCGGCCAACCTGTACTACGAGGTCCGCCCGTGACACCCCCCACCCCCACCGGTTCTGGTGAACGTT
>JBFIHN010000206.1:0-6527 GCA_041601775.1 Acidimicrobiales bacterium | reverse complement strand
GAGCCGGAGGAACTCGTTCTGGAGACGGTCGCGGGTGATCGGGTCGATGGCACCGAAGGGTTCGTCCATCAACAGGACCGCAGGGTCCGCACCCAGGGCCCGGGCCACACCCACCCGTTGGGCCTGGCCACCGGAGAGCTCCTTGGGATAGCGGTCCCGGTAGAGCGACGGATCGAGGCCGACCATGTCCATCAGTTCGTCGACGCGACGAGGGATCTGCTGCTTGTCCCATCCGAGGAGCTTGGGCACGGTGGCGATGTTCTGGGCGATGGTCTGGTGCGGGAACAGGCCGATCTGTTGGATCACGTAGCCGATGCGTCGGCGGAGGTGATCGGGGTTCACCGACGTCACGTCCTCGCCGTCGAAGATGATGCGACCGCCGGTCGGCTCGATCATCCGGTTGATGAGGCGCAGCGTCGTGGACTTGCCACAACCGGAGGGTCCGACGAGGACGAGGATCTCGCCCTCGGGGATCTCGAGATCCAGGGCCTCGACGGCCGGGACCTCGGTTCCGGGGTAGGTCTTCGACACCGCCTCGAGGCGGATCATGGTGCGTGGGGCGGTCACGACTGGAGGCCTTTCGAGGTGGTGAACTTCCGCAGGAGCGCGAAACACAGGTCGAAGGTGAGGGCGAGTCCGACGGTGAACACGACGGCGATCCAGATGGCCTCGACCGAGTTGGGAAGCGGGTACCGGGTCAGGCCCTCCTGGATGTAGACGCCGAGGCCGGTGCCGCCGACGAGGACCGCGATGGCCGCGATCCCGGTGGCGAGGAGCGTGGAGACCCGGATGCCCGTGAGGATGACCGGCCAGGCGAGCGGCAGCTCGACCCGGACGAGGCGTTGCATCGGCGACAGGCCCATGCCCTTGGCCGACTCGACGACCGCACGGTCGACCTCTTCGAGGCCGGTGACGGTGTTGCGGGTGATCGGGAGCAGCGCGTACATCGACAACGCGATGATCGGACCGGTGTCACCGATGCCGACGATCGGCACGAACACCGCGAAGAGCGCCAGCGACGGCAACGTGAGCAGGATCCCGAGGAGGCCCAGCACGGGGGCCCGCAGCGTCGTGACGCGGTGGATCAAGACCCCGAGGGTCAAGCCGATGACGACGCCGAAAGCCATGGCGGTGAGCACCAGTTTCCCGTGCTCGACGGTGATGCTCAGGACCTCGTCGATGCCCTCACGGTCGGTGAGGTAGTCCCAGAACGACGAGTAGCTGGACGGATCGAAGGCCACGCCCGGCAGGCGCCACAGCCCATCCCACAAGGTGTCGAGGCCCTCGAGGAGCCCTCCGATGAACCCGACGATCATCGCCGGACCCGCATTTCGACTTCACGAACAGTTCGTCGTGCTTGTGCGATATCGCCCTTTCGTCAGCACGACGCCGTCGCCGTGCCCCCGGGGTTGTCCTACGAGCACCGTAGCGGGCGCGTCAGTCGGTCGATTCGGCGGCCGGTGCCGGAGGACGCCAGAACCCGGCCAGCAGGGCGGCCGCACCGCCGAAGCCACCGACGAGCGCGATCCAGAGTCCGGCGGCCCCGGGTGGCTGGAAGATCTCGAAGGCGTCGTCGAGCGACCACTGCCCGGCGCCCACGGTCGACAGCAAGAAGCCGGCGGCGATCAGGGTCATCACGTACTCCCATCCCTCACCGGGCCGGAAGATGAAGAACCCGTTGCCGCGGTGGTTGGTGATCAGCGCGACCGACATCGTCCCGATCACCATGGCGCCGGCGAGGGGCGTGAGCAGGCCGAGCACCAGGGCCAGGCCGCCGACGAGTTCGGCGATGCTGGCCACCCAGGCATGCAGCACGCCCGGCTTCATCCCCAGCGACTCGAACCAACCGGCGGTGCCGGCGATCTTCCCACCGCCCCAGATGTGGTTGTACCCGTGGGCGAGCATCACGGCGCCGATCGCGCAGCGGAACACCAAGAGGCCGAGGTTGAACACGTCCTGATCCATCGGGCGAGCCTCGCGCATGGCGATGCCCGAATCGCGCATCAGGTGGCGGTCAGGACCACCACTGGGCCAACACGTCGGCCGACGAGGCCCGTACGTCGAGGATCTCGGTGTCCTCGTCGGCGACGCTGCCGTCGGGCAACACCGGGACCCGGGCCGGCTGGGGAGCGGGTTCCGGCGCCTGCACGGGCTCGGGCGCGGACTCGGGCACGGGTTCGGGTTTGGGCGACGACCCGGCGTAGGTGTCGACGTAGTCCTGGCCCGACAGCTTCCGGATCTCGAACATGACCTCGTCGGTCAGGCGACGCAGCACCATGCGGTCGTCCTGGCGGTCGAGGTAGCGGGTCACGTCGATGGGCGCACCGATGTTGACCTGGCACGAGGTGAAGGGCCGCGGGACCGACGCCCCCGTGGGCTGGATCTCGTCGGTGCCGCACAAGCCGACCGGGATGATCGGCGCACCGGTCCGCAGCGCCAGGCGTGCCGCACCCGTCCGACCACGGTGGAGCACCCCGTCGCGCGAGCGGGTGCCCTCGGGGTAGATCCCGAAGAACTCGCCCCGGCCCAGGACCCGCGCCGCCGTGTCGAGCGCCCGCTGCGACGCCGAGCCACCGCCACGATCGATCGGGATCATGCCGACCGCGGGGAAGATGTACTTGGTCTTCCACGAATCGAGGTACTCGGCCTTGCCGACGTAGCTGATGCGCCGTGGGAGCACGGCCGGGAGCACGATCGAGTCGAAGAACGAGATGTGGTTGGGACAAAAGATCGCCGCCCCTTCCTCGGGGACGTGGTGCAGCCCGGTCGTGTGGATGCGCCACAAGACCTTGGCCACCGGCTTCACGATGGCCTTCGCCACCGGATAGGCCTTGCCGTATTCCCGGTCATCCGTCACTACGCGGGGACGATACCAGCGGCGCGCGAACCCCGCGTGGCGGCTTCGTCAACGGCGCGAGAACGACCGTCAGCTCGACGGCGTCAGCGCCACGCCGAGCAGCATCGCGGCCTCGGTGACGTCGACACCGTCGGCGGCCGCGTCGTCGATCGCGGCGATCGCTGCGGTGGTGTCCAGGTCGTCGTCGAGATCCGACCGCACCCGGTCGAGCACCGCGGCACCGTCGCCGCCGGCGGCGACGCCGGCACGCCAGCCAGCGAGACGCTCGGTCGCCTCGGGCATCAACGCGTCGTCCCACTCCCAGCCATCGCGGTAGTGGTGCTTCACGACGGCGAGGCGGATCGCCATCGACTCCCACTCCTTGCGGAGCTCGGAGACGAAGACGAGGTTGCCGAGCGACTTCGACATCTTCTCGCCGTCCATGCGCACCATCGCCTGGTGCATCCAGTGACGGACGAACGGCTCGCCGGTCGCGGCCTCGGACTGGGCGGCCTCGCACTCGTGGTGCGGGAAGATGAGGTCCGATCCCCCGCCGTGCAGGTCGATCGTCGTGCCCAACTCGCGCAGCGCCAACGCCGAGCACTCGATGTGCCAGCCGGGCCGGCCCGGCCCCCACAACGACTCCCACGACGGTTCGTCGTCGAGCGATGGCTGCCACAGCACGAAGTCGAGTTGGTTGCGCTTGTGCGGGTCGTCGATGTTGCCGCCGCGCTCGGCGGCGTACTCGAGCATCGTCGCCTCGTCGTAGCCCGACACCTGGCCGAACTTCTCGTAGGTCGAGACGTCGAAGTAGACGGCACCGCCGGCCTCGTAGGCGTGGCCACGGTCGAGGACCATGCCGATGAACCCGCGGATGTCGGCGATCGCGGAGGTGGCCCGGGGCTCGCTCCACGACGGGATCATCCCGAGGGCGATCATGTCGTCGTCGAACTTCGCGGTCTCGGCGGCGGCCAGGTCCAGGTAGTGGACCCCGATCTCGCGGGCCTTGGCCAGGATCGAGTCGTCGACGTCGGTGACGTTGCGCACACAGCGGGTCTGGTGGCCACGGTCGCGCAGCCGTCGCTGGAGCACGTCGTAGCCCACGTAGGCCGCGGCGTGCCCGAGATGTGTCGCGTCGTACGGGGTGATCCCGCACGTGTACATGGTGACGATCGGACCCGGCTCGAAGGGGACGACGTCCCGCTTCGCCGTGTCGTAGAGCCGGAGCGGGCTCACTCCGTCAGGTCGGAGTCGGCGCCGTCGTCGGAGCCGTTTGCCGCGGCGACAGAGGCACGCGTCGGCTTCTTGGGCAGGTCCGTGATCGTGTTGCTCTCGTCGGGGATGCCGGTCATCTTCACCGCGACCCGCGTCTTGTACCGCACGTTGAGCTGCAACAGCACCGACGTGAACGACTCGATCGGCGTGGACTGGCTCAGCTCACCGGCGTCGAGGGGACGCATGTTGGGGATGGCGTGCACCAACTCGGCGGCCATCGCCGTGGCGGCCTCGTGGTCGGAGCAGATCAAGACGTCGGACTCGATCGGATGGTCGAGGTCACCGAGTTCCTTCGCCGGCACGTGATGGAACGCGGCGGCGACCTTGCAGTCGGGCACGACGGCCTGGACGCTGGCCGCCACCGATCCGCGAGGCGGGACCAGCGGCTGGAACTCCTTGCCGATGCGCGTGAGCGCGTTGGCCATGGAGATCACGATCTTGCCGTGCAGATGGTCCTCGACCGATGCCGCGGTCTGGGTGGCGCCGTCCCACGGCGTGGCGATGACCACGACGTCGGCCTCGGCCGCCATGGCGTTGTCGCCCGCGGTGATCGACAGGTTGCGGCCGGACCACTGCTCGAGCAGCTTGTCCACCGTCTCCATCGCCTTGTACTTCGAGCGTGATCCGATGATCACGTCGTAGCCCGCATCTGCCAGTCGGGCGCCGAGCGCCGAACCTGCGGGACCTGTTCCTCCGAGGATGCCGATCTTCACGGGCGGGAGCCTACCGGTGAGGGTTCTCGAGCGGACCAAACCGCGTCGTATCGTCGGAGCGTGGACGAGGAACTCGACCCGGGGAACATCCGGAACACGCAGCCGCACAACGCCGTGCCGTTCGTGGTGGCCCTCATCGGGTTCGTGGTCGTCGCCGTCCTGGCGTTCGTGTTCCTCCGCGAGGATGCGTCACTGCGCGCCTTCCAGCCCGACGACGTGCGCATCGTGGACGACGCCACGGTCCTCGCCACCGGTCTCTTCGGGCCGTGTGCGACGATCGAGCGGGCGCAGGTCGACTTCGACGACGACACGGTGTTCGTGGAGTTGATCGCCCGCGACCTGCCGGGCTGCGACTGCGACGACGACTGCTCCGAGGAGGCGTACGAACTCGAGGTCGTGCTCACCGAACCCGTGGGCGACCGCCGGGTCGTGCCGGGCATCGGTCGCATCGAGCTCCCCTGCGACCCGTCAGGACGCTGCGCCGTCGAGCAGTAACGTCGCCGCGATGGGAATCCTCGACGGCAAACGACTGCTCATCACCGGCGTCCTCACCGACGCCTCGCTCGCCTTCGGGGTCGCGAAGCTCGCGCAGGAAGAAGGCGCCGAGATCGTCCTGACCGGCGCCGGCCGAGCACTCCGTCTCACCCAGCGCACCGCTCGAAAGCTGCCGACCGAACCCGACGTCTTGGAGTTCGACGTCACCGACGACACGCACGCCGGAGCCGTCCGCGACGCGCTCGGCGAGAAGTGGGGGCGCGTCGACGGCGCGCTGCACGCCATCGGCTTCGCGCCCGAGTCGTGCCTCGGCGGCGGCTTCACCGACGCGCCGTGGGAGGACGTGGCCGTCGCCATGCAGATCTCGGCCTACTCGCTCAAGACCGTCAGCGACGCGGTCGTGCCCCTGATGACCGAGGGCGGGTCGATCGTCGGCCTCGACTTCGACGCCACCGTTGCCTGGCCCGCCTACGACTGGATGGGCGTCGCCAAGGCCGCGCTCGAGTCGACGTCGCGCTACCTGGCCCGTGAGCTCGGCCCCAAGGGCATCCGGGTGAACCTGGTCGCCGCCGGACCGATCCGCACCATCGCCGCCAAGTCGATCCCCGGCTTCTCGGCCTTCGAGGACGTCTGGGACGACAAGGCACCGCTCGGCTGGGACGTCAACGACTCGTCCGGCGTCGCCCGTTCGACCGTGGCCATGTTGTCGGACTGGTTCCCGCAGACGACGGGGTCGATGATCCACGTCGACGGCGGGTTCCACGCCATCGGCGCCTGAACTCGACGCTCTCGGCGTCGGGGGCCGACGGCTACGACGTCGAGAAGTGGCGGGGGTTGGCGACGCGGAGCTTGTCGACCACGGTCTCCGCGACGACCCGGTGCAGCTCGTCGGTCCGGTCGTCGAAACGACCGTCCTGGATCGCCGACACCAGGTCGGCTTCGCTGCCGACGCCGAGGCTGCCCAGACGACCGACCTGTTCCGCCGCCATGGCCGGACCGAAGTCGAGTTCGCGGCGCACCATCGCCAGCACGTTCGAGGCGACCCGGCCGTGGAAGGCGGTGCTGCCGCCGGCGTTCTTGCGGACGTCGCCGTCGATGTACTCCTGGACCGCCTCGACCAGCTCTGCGGCCGTGGGGCGACCGTGCATGCCCGGCTCCTCCAGTGCGGGGGGCATCGCACGCGCCGACGCTGCCGCCAACGCCTCCGG
>JBFIHN010000205.1:0-6529 GCA_041601775.1 Acidimicrobiales bacterium | reverse complement strand
CGCGGAGCACGCGGAGGTGACGGGCGGCGCCAGGGACCAGGCGCAGCGGGGCGAGGATCGGTGACGACGCCGCGTCCCGGGCGTCGTCGATGTCCTGGGCGCTGACGGCGAGCACCTCCTGTGCACGTCCATCCAGCAGCTCGGACGTCGACAAGCGGAGCAGATCCTCGACCCGGTCGGCGCCGTCGAGCGCGGACGAGCGAGCGTCGACCAGCACGAACACGCAGGCTGCGGCCCACACGAGCACGATGCCCGCGATCGCCCACGGCCCCCATCGTCGGGTACGTGCCCCGATCCCGGCGATGGCCTTCATCCCGCGCGCTTGCTCACGTCGTGTGCCAATGGATCTACTCCGCCGTCTGAAGCTGCCGGTCCGCGGGCTTGTCCGCCTTTGCGTGGAATCAACAATACTGTGCGTCATGTCGCGGTCCGGGCCCCCGAGCGTGGCGATCGTGGTGAACGGCCTGCGGCGAGCAGGCGCAGAGCGTCAGGTCGGCCACCTCGCCGACGCGCTCGTCGCTGCTGGTCGCCGAGTCACCGTCGTGACCCTGCTCCCCCCGGCGGGAAGCATCGACGACCTCGTCGGGGACGGGGTCGAGGTGGTGGACCTCAGCCGGCCGGGTCGATTCGGGTCGCTCCGCACCGCGATACGGGTGATCCGCTGGCTCCGGTCCGAGCGGGCCGACGTGGTGGTCACCTTCCTCTGGCAGTCCAACGTGGTCGGGACGATCGGCGCACGCCTGGCCGGCAGCCCGGCGATCACCTCGATTCGCAACGATCGCTTTCCCGGCCGGATCCGTGAACCCGTGCTGCGCCTCCTGCGGCCGTGGACGGTCGGCGCCGTGGCCAACAGCGAGCGGGCGAGCGACGACCTCATCGGGCGCGGCGTGCTCGATGCGGCGAGGACCCGGACGGTTGCCAACGCCGTCGCGCTCGCCGAGATCGACGACCGTGACGCCTGCCGAGCGCGGGTACGCAGCGAATGGGGCGTCGCAGACGACGACGTGGTGTGGATCAACGTCGCCCGCCTCGAGCCGCAGAAGGACCACGACACGCTCCTCGACGCGTTCGCGACCCTCCGCGCGGCTCATCCGACGAGCGCGTTGGTCGTGGTCGGCGACGGCCGGCGGCGAGACGAACTCGCCGCACGGCTGCCCGAGGGTGCGCGGCTCCTGGGAGAGCGCACCGACGTCGCCGAACTGCTCTGTGGCGCCGATGGGTTCGTGCTGTCGTCCCGGTGGGAGGGTCAACCGAACGCGATCCTCGAGGCGATGGCCGCCGGGGTGCCCGTCGTGTCCACCGACGTGGGCGGGACGTCAGAGGTGGTCACGTCCGGTGTGACCGGCGAGCTGGTTCCCGCCGGAGATGCCGCTGCACTGGCCGCGGCGATGGACGAGTTCACCGCCTCGGCCGACCTCCGCCGGCGCGCCGGTGACGCGGGAACGGCCCAGGCTCGAGACCATCACCCCTCCGTGATCGGCCGGCGCTGGATCGAGACGATCGACGAACTGACCGCCCAGGCGACCGACCCGGCCACCAGCGTCGACCACGGGAATGCCGGCGGGGTCATGGTCGTCATGCAGTCCTACACCGGTGGTGGCGCGCAACGCTCGATGCTGCAGGTGGCGGAAGGTCTGGCGTGCAGCGGCCTGCCGGTCGACCTGGTGATCATGGTCGACGAGGGTGCGCTCCGCAGCGAGCGACCCGAGGTCGCCAACGTCGTCGACCTCGGTGCGTCGCGCACCGTCACCGCGGTGCCGTCGTTGGTCCGTCACATCCGTCGATCACGCCCTGCGGTCATCCTCTCGACCCTCACCAACGTCGACGTGGTGACGACGTTGGCCCACGCCCTGGCCCGGTCCGACGCTGCACTGGCACTCCGGGCCGCCAACAACATGTCGACCAGCGAGCAGTCGGTGACGGGAGTCGAGCGGATCACCCACGCGCTGGCCCGGCGCGCCTACCGGCGCGCCGATGTCGCCATCGCCCCATCGGCCGGGGCGACGGCCGATCTGGCTCGTTGGGCCGGCATTCCCGAGCACCGGACCCGCCATCTCCCCAATCCCGTCGTCAACGAGTTCGTGCGCACCGCCGGGCAACGACCGGTCGACCATCCGTTCTTCGGCCCCGACACCCGCGTGGTCCTCGCCGTGGCCCGACTGCAGGACCACAAGGGTCTCCACGGGTTGATCGACGCGTTCGCTGCCGTGCGCGAGGACGCCGATCGCCTCGTCATCCTGGGCGAGGGGCCGCAACGGTCCGCGCTGGAGGACCGGGTACGGCGGTTGGGTCTGCCCCTGGGCCCCGACGGAGTCGTCGACCTGCCGGGCTTCGACATCGACCCGATGCGATTCATGGCCGCATGCCACGTGTTCGTGCTGAACTCCACCCGTGAGGGCCTGCCGGGTGGGTTGATCCAGGCCTTGGCCGCGGGAGCCAAGGTCATCGCGACCGACTGCCCCAGCGGACCGCGCGAGATCCTCGACGGAGGAACGCACGGGGTCCTGCTTCCGGTCGGTGACGACGCCGCACTACGCTCCGCACTGACGCACGCACTGCAGACGCGTGCCGGCGGGCCTGGGCCGACATCGGTATCGCAATGGGATGAACGATCGGTCATGGCGCAGTGGTCGGCCGCTCTCCACGAACTGGCAGCCCTGGACCCCCTGGAATCCCATCGATGAGTGAACAACAGCCCTGGATCGTCACCGGAGCAGGGGGCTTCGTCGGCGCCCACACCATGGCACGCCTCGCGTCCGAGGGGATCCCTGCCGTCGGCGTCGATGCCTACACCGACTACTACGACCCGGCCTACAAACGCGAGCGGGTCGCGGCGCTGATCCCCGACGCCGAGGTCATCGAGATCGACCTGGCCACGCCCGGCGCCTTCGTCGAACTCTGCCAAGACCGTGATCCCGCCGGGATCATCCACCTGGCTGCCCAGCCCGGCGTCCGGACCGGTCTCACGAACCCGCGGGCGTACGCGACGGACAATCTCGTCGGCTTCATCGAAGTGCTCGAGGCAGCCCGCCACTGTGCCGTCGATCACCTGCTGTATGCATCGTCGTCGAGCGTGTACGGCGAGACCTCGAGGATGCCCTTCCGCGCCTCGGATCCCGCCGACCACCCCGCGTCGCTCTATGCCGCCACGAAGCGCTCGAACGAGCTGATGGCCCACTCCTACGCCCACCTCTTCGGCGTCCCCACGACCGGTCTGCGGTTCTTCACCGTGTACGGCCCCTGGGGCCGGCCGGACATGGCGTACTCGATCTTCGCCAAGGCGATCCTCGAGGGAGAGACCATCACCATCCACGGTGACGGCTCCGCGGTGCGTGATCTCACCTACGTCGACGACGTCGTCGAGGCGATCCTGCGCCTGCTCGACAAGCCTCCGTCCGTGGATCCGTCCTGGACCCCCGACGCGGACGACGCGTCCACCGCGGCCGCACCGTGGCGCGTGCTCAACATCGGCCATGGCGCGCGGATCACCGTCATGGATCTCCTGCGCCTGCACGAGGCATGCCTCGGCCGCGACGGTGTGTTCGAGTTCGGGCCGCGGGTGCCCGGCGATGTCACGGCCACCCATTCGGACTGCGCCCCGTTGGCAGAGCTCATCGGCATCACCCCGCAGGTATCGGTCGAGGCTGGCGTCGCCGCCTACTGCGACTGGCTCACGTCGCACCGAGAAGGCGCGTGACCATTTCGGTACGCGCATGGCCGAGGCTCGTTCATCGAGCGGACACCCCGCTGTACCGGATCGCGCGCCTCGGCCTCTGGGTCCTGGTCTTCACCTTTCCGTGGCAGCAGACGCTCGAGCTCGGCCCGATCGGCGCACTGTCCAAGCTCGTCGGTGCCATCGTGTTGCCGATCGGGTTCGCCGCGGTGGTCTCCAGCGGACGGCGACGAGCGCTGCGGGACTTCGAGCAGGTCACGCTGTGGTTCACGGCGGTTGTCGTGGCGTCGTTCTTCTGGACGATCGACGACGCCCGGACCTCCACGACCGCCATGGCCATGGTGCAGATGGCGGCACTGGTGCTGCTGGTGCGGGAGTTCGCCCCGGGAAAGAGCGGTGTGCGTTTCCTGGGCAGCGCCTTCGTGGCGGGCTGCTGGATCCCCGTGCTGCAATCCATCTACGGCAACATGACCGATGCGCCGCTCGTCGACGGGCGACTCCGCCTCGGCGAGATGCACCCCAACGATGTGGCGTTCGTGTTGACCCTGGCCCTGCCCGTCGCGTGGTGGCTCGCCACCGACCGGTCGCACCAGTCGACCTTCTCGGCCCGGCAGGTGTCGATACTGCGCAACTCCTGCTACCTGTTCATGGTGTTGGGTCTGTTCGCGATCGTGCTCACCGGGTCGCGCGCCGGCCTGTTGGGGAGTGCTGTCGCGCTCATCGTCGTGCCGTGGCACGTGGCGGCGAAGAACCCGCGTCGGGGTCTCGTCGCGTTGGTCGTGCTGGTGGCGTTGGCTCCGGTGGTCGTGTCCGTGTTGCCAGAGGAGCAGACGGACCGCCTCGCGACCATCGAGTCCGAGGTCAGTGACGGCACCCTGAACAACCGCACCACCCTGTGGTCCGCCGCCTGGGCCACGTGGGGGGACAACCTCGTGACCGGCGTCGGTGCCGGCGCGTCCCGTGTCGAGCTCGGCGAGCGCACCGGTATCGCCCTCGGCGCACACAACACGCCGCTCTCCGTTGCCGCCGAACTCGGCGTGCTCGGCTTGGCTCCGTTCTTGTTGTGTCTGTTGGTCGCAGTCCGACGCTCCCTGGGGGCCACGGGACGGACTCGCCGCTTTGCCGTGATCATGAGCGCCACGCTCCTGTTCGGGCTGCAGTTCCGCCACTGGGACTACGAGAAACCCACGTGGCTGTTCCTCGCACTGCTCGCCGCGGTCGGCACCGAGGCCGCGACCACCGGCCCCACCGACCATGTCGCCAACCGCCAACGTCGATCTGTCGTTGGCCCTCATCAGGGAGTACCCGCATGAACGCTGTCCCCGAGACCGGGGTCGAGGCTCGCGCCACCGTCGGCGTCTTCCGCGCCGTTCGACAGTTCTGGTGGATGGTCCTGGCCGCGCTCGTCCTGGGCATGGGTCTCGGCCTCGGCGTGTCGAGTACGCAGCCGACCGAATACCGCGCCGTTGCCCGTGTGCTGTTGACCTACACCGACAACCCCGATGCGCAACGAAACCCCGAACGCCACCTGCTCAACGAGGTCGAACGCATGCGTTCGCCCGAGGTCCTCAGCCTGACGGCCGACTCGTTGGCCGACGGCACGACGGTCGCGCAGTTGCGCTCGGCGACCTCGGTCAACGGTGCCGGCGACCTCGACCTCATCCGGGTCGCGGTCACGACCGACAGCGCCGAACGATCTGCGGCGTGGGCCAACGCGATCGTCGCCGGCTACGAGGCGTCGGTGATCGAGGCCAGTCAATCGGCCATCCAACGGTCGTTGGAGGAGTTGCGGGCCAACGAGGCGGCGTTGATCGCCCAGATCGAAGCGGCCAACGCGCAGCTCGCTGCCATCCGAACCGAGGCCGAGGCCGCTGCCCGCTTGATCTACCGCTACGCCGACGACATCCGCGACGACGTCGAGCTACGGCTCAGCTCGGACGCGCAGCACAGCCAGCTGTCGTCGCGGGTCGAGTCCGACGAGGTGGCGCTCGCCGACATCCGCACCGCGATCGTGTCGACGAGCAGTCAACTCAACCTGGTGAACGCCGGTGCCGAGATCACCGACATGGCCAAGGTGCCGTCGTCGCCGTCCCAACCCAAGCCCGCCCGCAATGCTGCGGTCGGTGCGCTGCTCGGCCTCATGGTCGGAACGGCGTTGGCGTGGTGGCGAGCGGACTCCCTGGCCCCGGTCGACGGTGCCGGCGCTGCGATCGTGCTCGGTGCGCCGCAGTACGGCATCCTGCCCGCGAAGCGGCGCACCAGCGGCAGCGGCAGCGGCGACGTCGACCTGTCGATGACCTCGGCGCTCTCGGCGGCCGGACGCGTGGTCGCAACGGCGCTCGCCTACCGTTCGCGCGGCGAACGTTCGACGACCATCTTGGTGAGTTCGGTGTGGCGCGGTGAAGGCCGCACGCTGACGACGCTGGCCACGGGTATGGCCTTCGCCCGGTCGGGGCGCACGGTGCTCCTGGTCGACGGCGACCCGGAAGAGCGTGGCCTTTCCAAGGCGTGCAGCGCCGACGGTGCGCACGGGATCACCGAGGTCTCGGAGGGCAGGCTCTCCGTCGACGACGCGTTGTATCGACTGCCCTACCCCGGCGTGCCGTCGGCGTGGTTGATTCCTGCCGGATCGGCGCAGCCGACCCATGCACCCCGGGCGGCGGACGCCATCGAGAGCGTGAGCCGCCGGATGGACTTCGTCTTGGTCGACGGACCACCGTTGCTCACCTCGCCGGACGCGATCGAGATGGCCGCCGATGTCGACGGCGTCGTGCTCGTCGTCACCCGAGACACCTCGACCGCGGATCTCGAAGAGGCCCGTCGCCGGCTGGAGCTCGTCGACGCTCGTCTGCTCGG
>JBFIHN010000204.1:0-6540 GCA_041601775.1 Acidimicrobiales bacterium | reverse complement strand
TGGCGGTGGCCACGGCGCCGGCTCGGCAGCCCGAGAACCTCGTCGAACGCCTCGTCGTGGGTCTCAAGCACCGCAAGGCCGCACGGATCGCGCTGTCGACGCTGTCGTTCGCGCTGCTGCTCGGCGCGGCCGGAGTGATCGGCTACCCGTTCTACACCAACCTCTACCAGGGGCGTCTGCAGGGCCAACTCGATCGCCAGCTGGCGTCGCCGGAGCTGCGCGATGCCTACCTGAACCGCGCCGTCGCCGAAGGCGACAGCCTCACCCGCATCAAGATCCCGCGCATCGGGGTCGACGTCGTCGTGGTGGAAGGAACCACGGCGAGTGCACTGCGGGCCGGTGCCGGTCACTACCCGTCGACACCGCTTCCCTGCGAGGTGGGCAACGTGGCCATCGCCGGGCACCGCACCACCTACGGCAAACCGTTCCACGACCTCGACCAGCTCGAGCCGGGCGACCGGGTGACGCTCGAGACCCCGGTCGGCGAGTGCACCTACGAAGTCGACGTCGACCCCTTCATCGTGACCCCGGACCAGACCGAGGTCGTCGACAACACCCCCGAGTCCGCCAGCTTGACCCTGACCACGTGTCACCCGAAGGGCTCCGCGCAGAAGCGTCTGATCCTGAAGGCGACGATGGTCAGCGCAGAGACCTTCGATGCGTAGCCGTCGCCGCGCCGGTCGTGTCCTCGCTGCGCTCGGCGCAGCCGTGGTACTCGGGGCGGTCATCGGCGCCCCCGCCGCGTTGTCGGCGCCCGCAGACTGGGCCGGGTCGACGTTCAGCGACGCGACCCTGAGCGCTCATGCCGCGGAGAACTTCCCGATCGAGGGCACGCTCGTCCGCCGTCGCGCGAGCAACGAGGCGTTCGACCGACGGATCCAGGACGCGCGCCTGAGTTTCACGTTCCGGGAAGGCGAGGCGGAGCGGTTCGCTCCGGGTTGCATCCCCGACGCGACCATCAACACTGCGGTCGAGAAGCGCGAGACGCTCGCCAACGGGACCTCGACGATGACCTTCGCCCTCGCGGGCGAGCACTTCACCTGGACCTGCAACGGCACCTTCGACATCGCGGCGATCGCCACCGCGACGCCGTCGGACAGCTACGAACTGAAGGGCACGATCCGCGTTGCCGTACCGCCCGTCGCCGTGCCGGCGGTGACCGCAGCCGTCGGCGACGGCGACGCCGCTCCCGACCCCGCGACCGGCGCCACCGCTGATGATCCCGCGACGATCGCGGTCTCGTGGGAGCAGCTCGAGAACCCCGACGAGCAGTACGTCGACTTCGTCGGCTACCGCGTCCAGCGGGCCGGCCCGGCGGGCGACTCGGCGTTCGAGACGGTCAGCGGCGTGATCGGTCACCAAGACGACCCCGTGTACAGCGACACGATCGAGGCGCCCGGGACCTACCGGTACCGCGTGCAGTCGTTGCGCGCCGGGCCCGACGGAGCGGCCACGCCCGTCCCGTCGACGGCCGACACCACCCCGACGGCCGAGGTCGAGGTTGCCGGACCCGCAGCCACCACCACCACCACGACCACGGTCCCGGCCAACGACGCCACGGTCTCCCAGCGGCGCACCCTCACGCTTCCCCATGTCAGCCGGAGCAAGACCAGCGGGTCCACGCGGACCGTCCCGACCACGACGACGACCCTCGACACCGGCTTCGACGAAGAACTCGACTACGGCGACAACGAGGACCAGGAACCCGGTGACGAGCTCGCCGACGGTGGCCAGTCGATCATCCGGAACGAAGGCGAGAGCGCCGGGCTGCTGGGTCCCTTCGCCGGGGCGATGGTGCTCCTCGGCTGGGCCGGACACGTCGCCTACCTGAACCGGTTGGCCAAGCAGTTCTAGGCCGATGCCCGACGCGTGTCGGGCACGTCGACACCGGTCAGCGCCGCCAACATCGCCGATGCGCCTGCCTTGTCGAGTGGCTCGTTGCCGTTGCCACACTTGGGTGACTGCACACACGACGGGCATCCCGTGCTGCACGGGCACGCGGCGATGACCTCGGCGGTGACCCGCCAGTGCCGCTCGGCCGCCTCGAAGCCCAGCTCGGCGATCCCCGCACCACCGGGGTATCCGTCGTAGATCACGATGGTCGGCGCGCCGGTGTCGACATGCTTGGCGGTCGAGATGCCGCCGACGTCCCATCGGTCGCAGATGGCGAAGAGCGGGAGCACGCCGATGGCGGCGTGCTCGGCCGCGTGGAGCACGCCAGGCCACGTCTCGGGGATCAACCCGGCCCCGGCCAGGACGTCCTCGGGGATCACGCGCCACACGCCTCGGGTCTCGAGCGTCGCCGGTGGCAGCGACAGCCCGTTGCGCTCGACCACCTCGCCCGACATGGCGTCCTTGCGGACGTAGCCGGTCACCCGCGTGGTCACTTCGATCGGACCGACGGCCAGGCGGACCGGGCCCGAGGCGTCGACGCGGTCCTCGCCGCGGATCCGGAGGTCCATGCGGGTCGTCGCCATGGTGAAGGTACCGCCGTCATCGGGTTCGACCACGGCACGACCGAGGTCGAGATCGAGGTCGCGGACCCGATAGTGCCGCCCGGCATGCAGGTAGATCGCGCCCTCGTGGACCACCTCACCGGCACGGCCCTTGTCCACGGTGCCGACCGGCGTCCCGTCGGGCCGGACGATCTTCACCTGCCCGGGAGACCCCGAGCGGAGTCCGACCCGGTCGACCGGCCAGCCGTGCCCGGACCACACGGCCACCGGCGAGGTCGGCGAGAGCCGCCGCCGACGACCGCGGCCGCCGGCCGTGCCGCCACCGGGAGGTCGCACGATCAGTTCGTCGTCGGCAACCAACCGGCGCACGCTGTCGTCGAGCAGGCCCGGCCAGAAGCGCTCGTCGTCGTGGGTGAGCGGCAACTCGAACGCCGCACAGCGCAGGTGCGGGTCGGCGACGAAGGGGTTGGCGTGGTTGACGACTGCCGGCTCGGGCGGCCGGTCGAACAACGCGTCGGGATGCGCTGCCACCCATTGGTCGAGCTGATCGGATCCGCAGACCAGCACGGCGAGCGAGTCCTGGCGTTGGCGACCGGCTCGACCGATGCGTTGCCACATCGAGGCGACGGTGCCGGGGAAGCCGTCGAGCACACAGGCGTCGACCCCGTCGAAGTCCACGCCCAACTCGAGGGCGGAGGTCGCCAGCACGGCGTCGACCGTGCCGGCAGCGAGCGCCTCCTCGATCTCGTGGCGCTCCTCGGCGAGGAAGCCCCCGCGGTACGCGGCCACCCGCGACCGGCTCTCGGCCGGCACCTGGCGGCGGGTGCGTTCGGCCACCAACTCGGTGGTGCGGCGGCTGGGGCAGAAGCCGAGCGTCCGGCGACCGTCGCGCACGAGATCGGCCACCAGGCCTGCAGCCTCGGTGTGGCTCGACGCACGCATGCCCGTGTCGGCGTCGAGCACCGGCGGGTTCCACACGGCCACCGACCGCGCGCCGCTGGGAGAACCGTCGTCGGTCACGGCCGTGACCGGGACCCCGGTGAGCTGCGCCGCCAGTTCGGCCGGTTGCCCGACCGTGGCCGAGGTGCACACGAACGTCGGGTCGGCCCCGTAGTGCGCGGCGAGACGTCGCAGTCGCCGGACGACGTGGGCGACGTGACTCCCGAAGATGCCGCGGAACAGGTGCAGTTCGTCGATGACGACGTATTCGAGGCGGGACAGGAACCGCATCCACCCGGCGTGGTGTGGGAGGAGCCCGCAGTGCAGCATCTCGGGGTTGGTGAGCAACACGGTCGCGTTCCGGCGGGCGTCGGCACGTTCGTCGCGTCCCGCGTCGCCGTCGTAGGCCGAGGTGACCACGCCGGGCAGGGCCAGGTCGCCGAACGATCGGTGCTGGTCGTGGGCCAGCGCCTTGGTGGGATAGATGCACAACGCGGTGCCTGGGCGGGCCGGGCGCGACGCGACCTCGCCGATGGCGGCCTGATAGATGAGCGACTTCCCCGACGACGTGCTCGTCGCCACCGCCACCGACGTCCCCGCCCGGACCAGGTCGAGCGCCGTGGCCTGATGGGTGTAGAGCCGGTCGACCGGGAACCGCTCGGCCACCGCATCGGGCAGGGGCTCGGCCAGCGACCGGTACCGCGGCTCGGTGGCCGGGATGCGGTGGATGTGGACGAGTCGGCGAGGATCGTCGAGGTGCGCCTCGTCACGCGCCGACAGACGGGCGTCCCGTCGTCGGACGAGTGCCTCGAGCTCGACGCCGGGGTCGCTGACCACGGGACCAGCGTAGGTCTCGCAGCCGGCAGACGACAGAGGTGTAGTTCCACCGTTGTGGTCCGGCCGATCGCCGATCCGTGACTCCGGATCTGCCGGTTCCGGGCTGTACGATGTCTCGCTGGCATGGAACTCGAGATCTCCGACTCCGACGCAGCCGTCGACACTCACGGCTGGACCGTTCTCACCGCCACCGGTGAGATCGACGTCGCCGCCGCGCCCGGTCTGCGCGAGCAGCTCGTCGCGTTGATCGAGGGTGGGAGCAACGAGTTGGTGGTCGACCTCGAAGGCGTCGACTTCATCGACTCGACCGGGCTCGGCGTGCTCGTCGGTGCCGTCCGCCGGGCGCGGAGCGCCGAGGGCGACGTGCGTCTGGTGTGCACCAACTCCCGCCTGCTCAAGGTGTTCGACGTCACCGGCCTGGACGAGGTGTTCACGATCGTCGAGTCGGTCGACGACGCCGTCACCGTGGCCGCCGACCAGGGCTGACCCCACGCAATGGCCGAGATCCACCTGGAGATCCCCCCTCGGCTCGATTATCTCGCCGTGGTCCGGCTGGTGGTCGCCACCGCCGCAGCACTCGACCCGCCCCTCCCCGACTCCCGCCTCGACGACCTCCGTCTCGCGGTGACCGAGGCGTGCAGCAACGCCATCAAGGCCCATCGACCCGAAGCCGAGGACGAGCCGGTCGTCATCTCGTGCCGGCTCGAGGACGACCGTTTCCAGGTCGACATCCGCGACCGCGGATCGGGCTTCGACCCCGACGCGCTCACCGTGCTCCCCGACGTCGACGACCCCAAGCGGCTCCAACACGAGTCCGGCCTGGGCATCCCGTTGATCCGCGTGCTCACCGACGAGGTCACCTTCGAACCCGCCCCGGACGGGACGATCGTCTCGATGACGCTCAACCGTTCTTCCCCATCCACCTGAGCCCAGGATCCCGACCAGCCATGCACGACTCCCTGCCCCCCGGGGCCGACATCCCCCACTCGTGGTCACAGTCCGACCGCTTCGTCCCCCGCTCGTTCGTCCGTCCGCTCCAGCGGTTCATGGACACCGAGGCATCGGGTGCGATCTTCATGCTCGTCGCCGCCGTCGCCGCGCTCGCCTGGGCGAACTCGCCGTGGTGGCATGCCCAGGAGGCGCTGTGGGAGACGGACCTGTCGATCCACCTCGGCGGTCTCGCCCACATCGACCTCACCCTCGTCGAGTGGATCAACGACGCGTTGATGGCGATCTTCTTCTTCGTGGTCGGCCTCGAGATCAAGCGTGAGCTCGTCCACGGCGAGCTCCGCGACCCGCGGAAGGCGGCGCTCCCGGCGATCGGCGCCGTCGGCGGCATGGTCATCCCGGCCGGGATCTACCTGCTCTTCAACGCCGGGACCGACGGTTCCCACGGCTGGGGGATCCCGATGGCCACCGACATCGCCTTCGCCGTGGCCGTGGTCGCGCTCGTCGGGCCGCGGATCCCCAATGCCGCCAAGCTGTTCCTGCTCACGCTGGCCATCGCCGACGACATCGGCGCGATCATCGTGATCGCCGTCTTCTACACCGCCGACTTGAGCTTCGGCTGGCTCGCCATCGCCGGCGCGACGATCGCCGCGCTGTTGGTCGCCAAGCGGCTCCGGATCCGCTCGATGCCCGTGTACGTCGTCCTGGGCCTGTTCCTGTGGTTCACGGTCCACGAGTCCGGCGTCCACGCGACCCTGGCCGGGGTCACGCTCGGGCTCCTCACGCCCGCCTGGTCGTTCTTCGACCCTCGACGCTTCGCCGACGACGCCCGCGCCCTGGTCGACGCGGCCGACGCCGAGATGGGCGACGGGATGCTCACCGAGGCCGAGTACGAGCTGAACCAGGCCCGGCTCGAAGACCTCAGCCGTCTCGTCGCCGAGTCGCAGTCGCCCCTCGAACGTCTCGAACACGCGCTCCAGGGCTACGTCGCCTTCATCATCGTCCCGCTGTTCGCGTTCTCGAACGCCGGGGTACGCCTCACGAGTGACGCCCTCGACGGCATCGCCACCGACAAGATCGTGCTCGGCGTCGCGCTCGGTCTCCTCGTCGGGAAGACGGTCGGGGTCTTCGCGGCCACCGTCATCGCCGACAAGGTGGGGGTCGGCAGCCTCCCCGAGGGGGTCACCTACCGACACGTGCTCGGCCTGGCGGTGACCGCCGGGATCGGCTTCACCGTGGCGCTCTTCGTCGCCGGGCTGGCCTTCGAGGGTGAGCCGGCGTTCACCGACTCGGCCAAGATCGGCATCCTCGCCGGGTCCCTGGTCTCGGGACTGCTGGGCTACGCGTTGCTCAAGTCGGC
>JBFIHN010000203.1:0-6563 GCA_041601775.1 Acidimicrobiales bacterium | reverse complement strand
CAGGGACGCCTCGGTCTCAACTGCGACCCGGGGGAGACCGAGCTCGACGATTTGACCGACGACGAGCTGCTGGCCCAGGCCTGCATCGGGACGCCGGACCGGCCGTTCCAGCTCGAGGCATGTCTTCGCCGCGGGATGAGCATCGAGGCCGTCGCCGACGCAACCAAGGTCGACCCGTGGTTCCTCGACCAGTTCTCGCTCATCGTGGAGGAACGCGCCCACCTCGCCGAGGTCGGCTTCGCGGGCATCACGACGCGTGATCTGCGGCGCGCCAAGCGTCTCGGCTTCGGCGATGCCCAGCTGGCCTACCTGTGGGGCGTGACCGAGGCCGACGTGCGCACCCGACGCCTCGACGCCGGCCTGGTGCCCACCTACAAGACCGTCGACACCTGCGCCGCCGAGTTCGACGCGACCACGCCGTACCACTACTCGACGTGGGAGGACACCGACGAGGTCGTCGACACCGGCCGACCGCGGGTCATCATCCTCGGGTCGGGTCCGAACCGCATCGGCCAGGGCATCGAGTTCGACTACTGCTGCGTGCATGCGAGCTTCGCGCTGTCCGACGCGGGTTTCGAGACGGTGATGGTCAACTGCAATCCCGAGACCGTGTCGACCGACTACGACACCTCGGACCGCCTCTACTTCGAGCCGCTCACCCACGAGGACGCGCTCAGCGTCGTCGAGGCCGAACAGGCGACCGGCAACCTCGTCGGGGTGATCGTGAGCCTCGGTGGGCAGACGCCGCTCAAGTTGGCCAACGACCTGCCCGAGGGAACCGTCCTCGGCACCAGCCCGGCCTCGATCGACCTGGCCGAGGACCGCGACCTCTGGAACCAGTTGTGCGACCGACTCGAGATCCCGCAGCCGGCCGGTGGCACGGCGACCGACCTCGACGGCGCTCGTGCGATCGTCGACCGCATCGGGTATCCGGCGCTGCTCCGCCCGAGCTACGTGCTCGGCGGACGGGCGATGGAGATCGTCTACGACGACGACGGTCTCGTCGCCGCCATGAAGGAGCTGGCCGGCTTCGGCAGCCTCGGCCGCGAGGGCGGGCTCTCGTCCGAGCGTCCCGTGCTCGTCGACCGATTCCTCGAGGAGGCGACCGAGGTCGACGTCGACGCCATCCGCGACAAGACCGGTGAGATCATGATCGGCGGTGTCATGGAACACGTCGAAGAAGCCGGTGTGCACTCCGGCGACTCGGCCTGTTCCATCCCGCCCCACTCGCTGGCCGACCAGACCGTCGAGGTCATCGAGGACTACGCCCGCCGCATCGCCGACGCGCTCGACGTGCAGGGCCTCCTCAACGTCCAGTTCGCCGTCAAGGACGGTCAGGTCTTCGTCATCGAGGCCAACCCGCGTGCGAGCCGGACCGTCCCGTTCGTCGCCAAGGCGACGGGTGTGCCGCTGGTGAAGGTCGCCGCTCGGGTCATGGTCGGCGCCACCCTCGCCGAACTCCGCACCGAGGGCCTGCTGACCGAATCGGTCCTCCCGTTCCGCACCGGGCAGGGGCGCCACATCGCCGTCAAGGAAGCCGTCCTGCCCTTCAACCGGTTCCCCGACGCCGACCAGGTGCTCGGCCCCGAGATGCGCTCGACCGGCGAGGTCATGGGGATCGACCGCACGTTCGGGCTGGCGTTCGCGAAGTCGCAGGTCGCGGCGGGGGAGCGGCTGCCCGAGACCGGAGCCGTGTTCTTCAGCCTCGCCGATCGAGACAAGGCACAGGGCCGGATCGCCGCCCGGTCCTTCGTGGACCAAGGGTTCGAGATCGTGGCGACCGCCGGCACGGCGGACGACTTCGAGTCGGCTGGCATCCCCGTTGCCACCCGGGTGGCCAAGCTCAGCGAGGGCGACGGCCAGAGCGCCGTCGACCTCATCGGCGACGGCGGTATCGACCTGGTCATCAACTGCCCTCGAGGCCGCGGTCCGCGTGCCGACGGTGACTACATCCGCGCCGCTGCGGCGGCCAATCGCATCCCGCTGCTCACCACCGCGGCGGCCGCCGTCGCCGCCGCCGAGGGAATCCTCGACCGCGGGAACCTCGATCGCCGGGTGCGGTCGCTCCAGGACTACCTCAAAATGACCGTTCTGGTGAACGAATGACACCATCAGATGGCGCGGTTGTTCACCAGAACGGGGGTGGGGTGGGTCTGGGGACGACGGTCGGGTCGGTCGTGTTGCCGAACCCGGTCATGCCGGCCTCGGGCACCGCGGGTTACGGGACCGAACTCGGGGCGTACGTCGATCTGTCGTCACTCGGCGCGTTCGTGACCAAGTCACTGGCCCACTTCGCGTGGGACGGGAACCCGGCGCTGCGCACGCACGCGACCCGTGGCGGGATGATCAACTCGGTCGGACTGCAAGGCCCGGGCATCGAGGCATGGAAGCGCGAGCAGCTGCCGGCGTTGGCCGAGGCCGGCGCCCGTGTCGTCGTCTCGATCTGGGGGCGGTCGATCGACGACTACCGGATCGCCGCCGACCGCATCGCCGACTGCGGTGACGAGGTCATCGCGGTCGAGGTCAACCTGTCGTGTCCCAACACCGAGGCCGGCGGCTCGCTCATCGCGCACGACCCCGCGGCCAGCGCGGCAGTCATCGCTGCCACCGAGGTGTGCCGACGGCCGCGTTGGGCCAAGTTGAGTCCGAACACCGACCGGGTCACCGAGGTCGCCTCGGCCGTGCACGATGCCGGAGCCGAGGCCGTGACGCTCGCCAACACCGTGCTCGGCATGGCCATCGATCCGCTCACCGGCGCCTACCGGATCGGCTCGCAGGAGCGTGGGGGAGGCCTCTCCGGTCCGGCCGTGCACCCCATCGCGGTCCGGATCGTGCACGACGTGCACCGGGCACTTCCCGGCCTGCCCATCGTCGGCGTCGGCGGCGTCTCGACCGGTGCCGACGCCCTCGAGCTCATCCGGGCCGGGGCCACGGCCGTCCAGGTCGGCACCGCCAACTTCGACGACCCCCGCTCGACCGCGCGTGTCCTCGAGGAGCTGACGGCCCTGGTCGACCAGATCGGTTGCCGACAACTGGCGGACCTCGTCGGGGCCGTGGGCGGTGCTCAGCCGAACCGGGCGTCGTAGGCATCCTCGATCCGGCGACGGTCGTGGTCGAGCAGCGACGCGGCCTCGGCCCCCTGGCGTACGAGCGACGCCTGGTGGCGGAGTCCGGCGGTGACCTCGGCCGGGCGGTCGCGCAGCGCCTCGTCGAGCAGGGCGAGCACCTCGAGGAGGTAGATGCACACGGTCGGCATGCCGGTGGCGGCCAACCGGATCTCGTCGAAGGCGAGGGCCACGACATCGGCATGCGTGGCGGCTTCGGAGACCTCGATGTGGCAGTCGCCCACCCGGCGGGTCCTCGGGGGCGGGTCGCGCCGCAGGAGTTCGCGCAGGACGCTGCCGAGATGGAAGATGGCGTCCTGGGCGGTGGTCGGATCGTTGATCCCGGGCGACAGGGCCTTCAGCGCGACGTCGGCGAGCTGCCGGACGCCGTAGGTGACGTCTTGCTGCGCGGTCCGCGCGTCGCCGACCACCAGCGCTCCCTGCATCGCGACACGAGCCGCGTCGGGATCGGCGGGACACGGGGAGATCGTGCACAGCGGTGTTCCCGGTACGGCGTAGCGGCCGATTGCGACGTGGAGCCGCGCGTGTCCCGGGCTGGCCACGGACGCGATGCGGTCGAAGTCGATCTGTTGGATCCAGCCGCTCTCGGTGACCTCGACGTCGAACGTGTCGGCGCCCGAGGCGTCCGGGACGTCCGGACGCCGCTCCGCGTGGTCGTCGGTCGGATCGTCCGACGGCTCGACCCACAGCCGCTCGATGCGGACCGTCGCGTCGTCGCTCACGTCCTGGAGGATCTTCGACACGTCCATGGCGTGGGCGCTGTGGCTGATGAACGCGACGATCGACAGGATCGACACCACCCCGAGGGCCACCGCGACCAGCACCGACAGGTTGGGGATGACCGGCGATCCGTCCTGCTCGAGCGGGCCGCGCACCGAACGAAGCACGACGAGGCAGAAGGTGAACGTCCCGACCACCACTCCCATGACCCGCTTGTTGAACGGATCCCGGAAGAAGCCGTGGATCACCCGAGGCGAGTACTGGCTCGAGGCCTGCTGGATGAGGAGCAGGGAGACGGAGAACGCGATGCCGGCGAAGGTGATGGTCGCGCCCGCCACGGTCGTGAGGACGGCACGGGCACTGTCGACCGTCGACGTCATGGCATCGGGGAGGTCGGATCGGCTCTCCGTGATCCGTGTGTCGACCTCGAGGCCGGCGAGCCCGAGCACCAGCCCGAGCACGACGAGCATCATCGGCACGAAGAACAGGCTGTTGCGTAGGTGCTCGGCGAGTGCGGAGAGGCGGACGACCATTGATCCAGTGTGCACCTCGGGCGCCCCTCGGATCGGCGGAGATGGCAGGCTGTCGGCCGAGAGGGAGGCTTTCACCGATGACCGTGATCGAGACCGAAGCGCCGGACGAGGTACGCGACCGACTGTGCCTCGCGCTCGACACCGACGACATCGTCGCTGCACGCCGACAGGCCCGTGACGTCGCCCCGTGGATCGGGACCGTCAAGATCGGTCCCGAGCTGCTCGTCTCGGCCGGCCCGAAGGCGGTGACCGTCATGCAAGACCTCGGTCTGCGGGTGTTCGTCGACCTGAAACTCCACGACATCCCGTCGACGGTCAACCGGACCGCTCGGGTCCTCGGTTCGCTGGGCATCGACTTCGTGACGCTGCACGCCCACGGTGGTGTGGACATGCTCCGGGCCGGTGTCGAGGGCGCCCGCGAAGGCGCGGAGGCGGCCCAGGTGCATGCGCCCACGACGCTGGCGGTGACCGTGCTCACCTCCGACGACAGCGCTCCCGACCACATCCTCGCCAAGCACGTCGACTCGGCGATCACCGGGGGCTGTGCCGGTCTCGTGTGCGCCGTCGCCGACGTCGCCCCCGCCCGAGACATGCTCACCACGCTGTTCATCGCGGCCACGGGGATCCGTGCCGCCGGCGAACCCTCGCACGACCAGCGTCGCATCGCGACCGCCGGTGCGGCCTTCGCCGCAGGAGCGGACCTCCTCGTCCTCGGTCGGACCATCTCGGAGGCCGATGACCCCGAGGCGACGGCAGCAGCCCTCGTCGACAGTGCGTTGTCGTGATCGATCGCGTCTAGGGTCGCGGCCATGCCGCAGCCCCCCCAGTTGACACCGGAGCAGCGCCAAGCCGCCCTCAAGAAGGCGGCCGAGGCTCGCCGTGCGCGTGCCGAACTGAAGGAGCGGCTCAAGATGGGCTCGCTCTCGTTGCCCGAGCTGCTCGCCCAGGCCGAGGACGACGACATGGCCGGCAAGATGAAGGTCCTCGCCGTGCTCGAGTCGCTTCCCGGTGTCGGCAAGGTCAAGGCTCGCCGCACGATGGAGACGTTCGAGATCTCCGACACCCGTCGAGTCCGTGGCCTCGGCGACCAGCAGAAGCGCAAGCTGCTCGAAGAGTTCGGTTGAACCACACGGCATGAACATCGTCATCTCCGGGCCGGGTGGCGCCGGAAAGGGGACCGTCGTCGACGCCCTTCTCGCCACCCGTTCCGACATCTGGCTGAGCCGGTCATGGACGACCCGAGCCCGCCGACCCGGCGAGGCCGAGGATGCCTACGTCTTCACCGACCGGGCGACGTTCGACGCCAACATCGAGGCCGGCGGGTTCCTCGAGTGGGTCGACTTCCTCGACTACCGGCAGGGGACCCCGATCCCCGACGCGCCCGACGGCATCGACGTGCTCTTCGAGATCGACGTCGCCGGGGCCAGCGCAGTGCGGGCGGTCGACCCGTCGACGCTCCTGATCTTCCTCGACACGCCCGACGTCGAGGCGCAGCGCCTGCGACTCGAGCAACGCGGGGACGCCCCCGAGGTCATCGACGCCCGGATGCGCAAGGGCGACGAGGAGCGAAAGGCCGCGAAGGCCCTCGGCATGCACCACGTGGTCAACGACGTGGTCGAGTCGACGGTCCGGGACATCGAGCGCCTGATCGAGGCGGCTCGAGCCGACGCCTGACCGCCACGGGTGGTTACGGGACGCGCCCCGGCCGCTGCTACGGTGAAGCGTTCCGCAATCCTGGGCAACCCTTTCGGAGAACGCCATGGCCGGCCGCCACGACACGATGATGAACCCGCCGATCGAGGGACTCCTCGAACGTGCCGACTCGAAGTTCCGTCTCGTGACGCTCGCGTCGACCCGGGCGCGCCAGATCAACGCCTACTTCAACGCTGTCGGTAGTGGTGGCCTCGGTTCGCAGGTCCCGCCGCAGGTCCCCTCGGTGGCCCGTAAGCCGCTGTCGATCGGCTTCGAGGAGATCGCCGCCGACAAGATCCTCCCGGTCTACGGCGAGGCCCTCGTGGCCAAGCGCGAGGCCGAGGCTGCTGCAGCGGCCGAGCGGATCGCCGCCGCCACGGCCAACGAAGAGGACTAGGCCGCACCCGCCGGCCCGCACGCGATGCTTGCCGGGAAACGCATCGTCCTCGGAGTCACCGGGGGCATCGCAGCGTACAAAGCAGTCGAGCTCTGT
>JBFIHN010000202.1:0-6577 GCA_041601775.1 Acidimicrobiales bacterium | reverse complement strand
TCCGAGTGTGTCCGAGATCATGGTCAACGGGACCAAGTCGATCTACGTGGAGAAGAACGGTCGGCTCACGCAGGCCGACATCCGCTTCAGTGACGAGACGAGCCTGCGGAAGGTGATCAACCGGATCGTGGCGCCGCTCGGGCGACGCATCGACGAGTCCTCGCCCATGGTCGACGCCCGGCTCCCGGATGGGTCTCGTGTCTGCGCCGTCATCCCGCCGCTGGCCGTCGACGGGTCGTCGCTGACCGTCCGGAAGTTCGCCGTCAAGCAGTTCACCGCCGAGGACCTGATCGAGAACTCGAGCGCCTCGATCGAATCGCTCTACATGGTCGCCGCGTGCGTGCACGCCAAGCTGAACATCCTCGTCAGCGGCGGGACCGGCTCCGGCAAGACGACGCTGCTCAACGTGCTGTCGTCGTTCATCCCCGAGGGCGACCGGATCGTCACCATCGAGGACGTCGTCGAGCTCCAGCTCCGCCAGCATCACGTCATCCGTCTCGAGACCCGCCCGGGCAACGCCGAGGGAAAGGGCGAGATCTCCATCCGCGACCTGGTCCGGACCTCGCTGCGCATGCGCCCCGACCGCATCGTGGTCGGCGAGTGTCGTGGCGGAGAGGCCCTGGACATGTTGCAGGCCATGAACACCGGCCATGCCGGATCGCTGTCGACGCTGCACGCCAACACCCCGCGCGACGCCATGACCCGCCTCGAGACGATGGTGCTCATGGCCGGTATCGACTTCCCGATGGCCGCCATCCGACAGCAGATCGCCGGCGCCATCGACGTCGTCGTCCAGATCGGTCGCCTGCGTGACGGATCGCGGCGCGTCACCCAGATCTGCGAGATCGGGCGCGTGCGCGGCGACGAGATCGAGGTCACCCCGATCTTCGACTTCGACCACTCGCCCGGCTTCGACGCCGACGGCCGGGTGCTCGGCAACCTCAAGCCCACCGGGTTCCGGCCTGTCTTCGTGGACCACATCCACGACATGGGCATCGAGTTCGAGGAACGCATCTTCGGAGGAGACCAATGACCCGATTCCCTGGAACGCCTCGACGGGGTCGCAGGCTGGGACGGCTGCTCGTCGCAGCGACCGTGCTCTCGTTGGTCGTCGCCGGCCCCGCGACCGCTCCGGCCGGATCGCAGACCGAGGGCCAGCTGGTGCTCGAGAACGTCGACGCCACCAGCTTCCCCCTCGTCCGGGCCGTGGTGTCGGGCCCCGCCGTCGACGGCGAGCTCGACGACGCGTTCCTGGTCACCGAGGACGGCGCGGAGCTCTCGTCCGACGTCATTCGGCTGCGGGGTGACGAACTCAACGTGGTCCTCGCGCTCGACGTGTCGGGCTCCATGGAGGGTGAACCACTCGATCGGGCCAAGGCGGCCGTGGCCGAGATGCTCGACACGCTTCCGGAGGCCGTCCCCGTCGCGGTCGTGAGCTTCGGCGACGGTGCGGTGTTGCAGAGCACGTTCACCACCGATCGGCCGGCCACGCTGGCGTCGGTCGACGGGCTGATCGCCGCGGGAGGCACGTCGCTCTACGACGGCATCGAACTGAGCCTCGCCCAACTCGATGCCCAGGGCGGCACCGGCGCCCTCGTCGTCCTCGCAGACGGGGACGACACGAACAGCAGCCGCACGCTCAACGACACCGTGAGCCGGTTCTCGTCGACCGACGTGGCCGCGTCCTTCGTGGCCCTCGAGACCTCGGACTTCAATGCCGACACCTTCACCACCATGAGCAACGCCTCCGACGGTCGTGTCCTCACGGTCGACGACGCGTCCGGCTTCACCGAGGCGTTGCGTGCCGTCGCCGCCGGCCTCGGCAACCTCTACGAGATCCGGTGGCGGTCCGCCTCGTCGGCCGACACCGCGGCGCTCGAGATCGCCCTGGCATCGGACCCGACGCAGACCGTCGCCACCGAGTTCGAACACGAGGCCGTCCGCCAGTTCGTGCCCGAGGTCGCGACGGACTCCCGCACCGTGGGTGACGCCGGGATCTTCGCCTCGAGCCTCGTGCCCGTCGCGGCGGCGCTCTTCGTGAGCATCGGCGCCTTCATCCTGATCGCCGGTCTGCGCAACTCCGAGGGGGCGGTCGAACGCCGTGAGGAGCGCTCTCAGGACCGAGAAGCACGCAAGGAAGAACGGAAGCGCCGGGTCAGCGGGATGCAGGAGCGCCTCGAGGGGCTCTCCGCACACATGCTCGAGGCCAACGACCGCGGGCGTTCCCTCGACGACACCCTCGACCGCGCCGGACTCGCCGTCCGCTCGAACGAGTTCGTCGTCGCCTGTGCCGCCGTCACCTTGGCGTCGCTGCTCGTCGGCGTGCTCCTCTTCGGGGTCCCGTTCTTCCTCCTGGCCTCGGTGGTCCCGATCTTCGGCATCCCCTTCACGCTGAAGTACCTGACGAAGCGCCGCACGAAGACCTTCGTGCGGCAACTCGCCGACACCCTGCAGTTGATGGTCGGGTCGCTGACCGCCGGCTACGGCCTCGGCCAGACGATCGACTCGGTGGCCCGTGAGACCGACTCGCCGACCTCCGACGAGTTCGCCCGTGTGGTCATGGAGACCCGTCTCGGACGGAGCCTCGAGGACGCGCTCGACGCGATGTCGCTGCGGATCAACTCGCCGGACTTCGACTGGGTGGTCGATGCGATCAAGATCCAGGCGAGCGTCGGTGGTGACCTGGCAGAGATCCTCGAGCAGGTCGGCGAGACCATTCGCGCTCGCGTGCGGATCAAGCGTCAGGTCGATGCGCTCACGGCCGAGGGCAAGATCTCGGCCCTCGTCCTGTTCGTCCTCCCCTTCGGTCTCGCCGGGTTCATCTTCATGTCGAACCCCGACTACATCGAACCGCTCACGTCGACCGGCATCGGCTACGTCATGGTCGGGACGGCGTTGACCATGCTCACCATCGGTGGCCTCTGGCTGCGCAAGCTCGTGAACCCGGAGTTCTGATGCGCCTCTCGACGGCCAGCCCCGCCCCGCTCGGATCCCGGAGGACCTCATGATCGTCTGGCTCGCTGCCCTCATCGTCTCGCTCGGCGTCGCCCTCGCGTTGTGGGCACTCAAGCCCGACCCGCAGGTCGTGGCCATCGGTGTCGATCCCGACGACGTCGTCCCGACGTCTCGCGCGATGGAGCTCGAGCGCTCCGCGGCCGAGCGCATCTTCGAACCCGCCGCAGCCGCGATCTCGAAGGTGGTCAACCGGTTCATGCCCCACGGGGTCCTCGACTCCACCGCGCACACCCTCCGAGTGGCGGACCTCGACAAGCGCTGGCGCCCCGAGATCGTCGTGGGCATGCAGGTCGCCGGCTTCGTGGCCGGCGTCGCCTTCTCGGCCTTCTACCTCGGCACCTCCGGCTCGTCCCGCACCAACCTGATGGTGTGCGGCCTGGTGCTGGCCTTGTTCACCATGGGGCCCAACGCCAAGATCAAACGGATGGCCGACGACCGTCGCAAGGCCATCACCAACGAACTGCCCGATGTCCTCGACCAGCTCAAGGTGACCGTCGAGGCCGGCATGAGCTTCGACGGCGCCCTGCTCCGGGCGGGACAGGAGGGCCGCGGCGTCCTCACGACCGAGCTCCTCAAGGCCGTGAACGACATGCAGCTCGGTCTCTCCCGCGGTGAGGCGCTCCAGGCCGTCGCCGACCGAACCGACGTGCCGGATCTCCGTCAGTTCGTCACCGCGGTCCGGCAGGCCGAGAAGCACGGCTTCCCGCTCGCGAACATTCTGAAGCTGCAGGCGCTCGAGCTGCGTGACCGGCGCCGGGCACGAGCCGAGGAACGGGCGATGCAGGTTCCGGTGAAGATCACCTTCCCGCTGGTGTTCTGCATCCTGCCTGCGCTGTTCATCGTGATCCTCGGCCCTGCGGCGGTCTCGGTATCGCAAGGCTTCTGACCACGGTGGGGTGATCTCGTAGGCTCGCCCGACGTGCCCGAGACTCCGACCCCCGTCCCACCGACGCCGATCACGACCGACGACGTCGCCAAGGTGGCGTCGCTGGCGCGTCTGACCCTGACCGAGGGTGAGCTCGAGGCGTTCACCGGGCAACTCCGGTCGATCCTCGAGCACGCTCGTGACGTCGAGGCGCTCGATCTCGACGACGTCCCGCCGACCAACCACCCGTATCCGCTCCGCAACGTCTTCCGTCCCGACGAGGTGACTCCCGGAGTCGACCGCGACGAGGTGCTGGCGCAAGCACCATCGGCCGAGGCCGGCATGTTCCGAGTGCCGCCGGTCTTGGGAGAGGCCCCGTGACCGCATACGAGATCGCAGCCGCTGTTCGCTCAGGTGAACGCTCTGCCGTCAGCGTCCTCGAGGAACACCTCGGCCGCATCGACGCTCGCGAGGGAGAGATCCACGCCTTCAACCACGTGATGGTCGACGAGGCACGGCGTGCAGCCGAGGCCGTCGACGCGACCGTGGCCGCCGGGGAGGATCCGGGCCCGCTGGCCGGAGTCCCGATCGCGGTCAAGGACAACCTGTGCACCCGGGGGGTCCCCACCACCTGTTCGTCCGAGATCCTGGGACAGTGGCGGCCGCCGTACGACGCCACGGTGATCCAGCGCCTGGGCGAAGCCGGTGGGGTCATCGTGGGCAAGACCAACCTCGATGAGTTCGCGATGGGCTCGTCGACGGAGAACTCGGCGTTCGGTCCGACGCGCAACCCGGCCGACACCACCCGGGTTCCGGGCGGGTCGTCGGGTGGCTCGGCTGCCGCGGTCGCCGCCGACTTCGCCTCGGTGTCCTACGGGTCCGACACCGGCGGATCGATCCGCCAACCGGCGGCGCTCTGTGGCGTGGTCGGCGTGAAGCCGACGTTCGGACGCGTGTCGCGCTACGGGTTGATCGCCTTCGCGTCGAGCCTGGACCAGATCGGTCCCTTCGCTGCCGACGTCGCCGACGCGGCGCTGTGCACGGAGGTCATCGCCGGCCATGATCCTCGCGACGCCACGTCGATCCCCGAGGTGTTCCCGTCGTTGCAGGCCGAACTGGGCCGTGGCGTCGAGGGGCTCCGCATCGGTGTCGTCTCCGAGCTGCTCGGCGAAGGCGTCGAGCCCGAGGTGTCGGCTCGGACCCGCGAGGCCGCCGATGCGCTCGCCGCGGCCGGGGCCACGGTGGAGGAGGTGTCGGTACCGGCGACGGTGTTCGGGCTCTCGGCCTACTACCTGATCGCGCCAGCGGAGGCGTCGTCCAACCTCGCCCGATTCGACGGCGTCCGGTTCGGTCTCCGCGAAGAGCGTGCGTCGATGCCCGAGACGTACGACGCCACCCGCACCGCTGGCTTCGGTGCCGAGGTGAAGCGACGGATCATGCTCGGGACGTACGCGCTCTCGGCCGGCTACTACGACGCCTACTACGGGAAGGCACAGCGGGTCCGCACCACGATCATCCGCGACTTCGAGTCGGCGTACGAACGCTTCGATGCGCTCATCAGCCCCACCTCGCCCTGCGTGGCGTTCCGCCTCGGGGACAAGACCGCCGATCCGATGACCATGTATCGCAACGACGTCTGCACCGTCCCGTCGAGTCTCGCCGGCCACCCGGCGATGTCGGTGCCCTTCGGCACCGGTGCCGACGACCTCCCGGTGGGCGTCCAGGTCATGGCCCCAGCGCTCGGAGAGCCCATGATGTTCCGGGTCGCCGCCGCGATCGAGGAGGCAGCATCGTGAGCGAATCGACGCTTCCCCACGGATACGAGATGGTGATCGGCCTGGAGGTCCACACCGAGCTCGCGACCACCACGAAGCTGTTCTGTGGCTGTCCCAACCACTTCGGCGACGAACCGAACACCAACGTGTGTCCCGTGTGCCTCGGCCTCCCGGGGTCGATGCCCGTGCTCAACGCGCGGGCCATCGAGTTCGCCATGATCCTCGGGCGGGCCCTCAACTGCACCGTCTGTCCGTCGGTGTTCGCCCGGAAGAACTACTTCTATCCGGACATGCCGAAGGACTACCAGATCTCGCAGTACGACCAACCGCTCAACGTCGACGGTCACCTCGATCTCCCCGACGGGACCCGGATCGGGATCGAGCGAGCCCATGTCGAGGAGGACACCGGCAAGTCGACCCACATGGGCGGTGGCGGCCGGATCCACGACGCCGGGTACTCGTTGGTCGACTACAACCGCTCCGGCGTCCCGCTCGTCGAGATCGTGTCGCGACCCGACCTCCAGAACGCGGACCAGGCGAAGGCCTACACCTCGGAGCTGCGCGCCGTGCTCGTGGCCACCGGTGTGTCCGACGCCAAGATGGAGGAAGGCTCGATGCGTGTCGACGCCAACGTGTCGGTGCGCCACCCGGGTGAACCGCTGGGGACCCGGTGCGAGATCAAGAACCTCAACTCGATCCGCTCGCTCGGACGGGCGATCGACTACGAGGCGCGACGTCAGATCGACCTCCTCGAGTCGGGGGAGCGGGTCGTGCAGCAGACCCGTCACTGGAACGAGGACGATGGACGGACGCACACGCTCCGATCCAAGGAGGAGGCCGAGGACTACCGGTACTTCCCGGAACCCGACCTGGTGCCCATCGCGCCGGACGACCAGGCCGTGGCCGACATCGACGCCGCCCT
>JBFIHN010000201.1:0-6580 GCA_041601775.1 Acidimicrobiales bacterium | reverse complement strand
GGCGGACCCGGTTCGTCGTCGCCATGTTCGTCGACGTGGTCGGATCGACCGGGCTGAACGAAGCGCTCGGCGACGACGGCTGGGTGCGGGTCCGCGACCGTGTGCGGTCGGTGCTCGGCGAGTGCTTCGAGCGCGAAGGCGGGTGGGAGGTCAACACCGCGGGCGACGGCGTGCTCGCACAGTTCGATGCCCCCAGTCGAGCGGTCCGTGCGGCCATCGAGATCAACCGCCGTCTCGCCGCGCAACGCGACGAGACCGGTTTCGCGCCGTCGGTCCGGATCGGCGTGCACAGTGGCGACGTGGTCGACGACGGGGCGGACCTCATCGGCAGCGTGATCAACCTCGCGTCGCGGGTGACCGCCGCGGCCGAACCCGACCAGATCATGGTCACCGAACACGTCGTCGACCACCTCGAGCGATCGTTCGTGACCGAGGACCGCGGGATCCACAGCCTCAAGGGCGTCTCCCGTCCCCGGCATCTCCTGACGGTTCGTTGGCGCTAGCCGGGCAGCGTCCCGGCGCTGGGGTTGGCCCCTGCCGACGCGGGTGCACTACACCGGAGGCGATGCGGAGCACGCCGTCATGAGGAGCGTCAGCCAACGCCTGCTCTTCCTGGTCCGGCGCGACCACACGCTGGGCACCTACGTCGAGCGCCTGGCCGCGATCCACGGCAACCGCCGGCTGGTCACCGAAGCCGGCGGTGGGATGTCGCTGACCCACCGCCAAGCCGCCAAGCGCGTCGCCCGTTGGGCCGGCGGAGTGGCCGCGCGGACCGAGCCGGGCGACGTCGTGGTGGTGGCGACCCCCAACGGGTACGAGCAACTGCTGCTGTGCCTGGCGGTGTCGCGGGCCGGGGCGATCCCGGCACCGGTCAACGACGCCATGCGGCCCGAGGAGATCGACCACGTCGTCACCGACTCCGGCGCCACGTTCGTCATCCATTCGGCGCACGAGGTCGACGGTCACGAACCCGTCACCACGTCGGTGGGAGCCGCGGGTCACGACGTCGCGGCCCTCTTCTACACCTCGGGCACGACCGGGAAGCCCAAGGGCGTCGCGCTCACCCACGATGCGCTGGTCGGGTCGCTGCGTGCCGGTGCCGCCTACCCCAACGCGCTCCGGCACGACGAGGCCGTCGTGAGTCTGCCCGTGGCCCACATCATGGGCTTCGTGACCCTCCTGGGCCTGGCCGGTGCCGGCATCGAGACCTACTTCCTCCGCCGGTTCGACGCCGACGCGATCCTCGACGCGATCGAGGCTCGACGTGCGTCGCTGTTCATCGGCGTTCCCGCCATGTACCGACTCCTCCTCGATGCCGGGGCGGCCGACCGCGATCTGGGCAGCATCCGTGTCTGGGCGTCGGGCGCCGACGTGATGCCACCCGAACTGGCCCGTGAGTTCAAGCGCTTCGGCGCGTCGGTGCACGTCCCCGGACTCGGTGACGTCGGGGAGGCGGTGTTCGCCGAGGGCTACGGCATGGTCGAGACCGGTGGCGGTGTGGCCGCCAAGATCAGCCCGCCCTACCTGCCCGTGGGGCTCGGCGACTCGGTGGGATTCGCGATCCCCGGCTACCGGATGAAGGTCGTCGACGAGAACGGCGACGATGCCGGGACGGGGGAGACGGGAGAACTGTTGGTCAAGGGTCCCGGTGTCCTCCGGGGCTACTGGGGCGACGACGAGGCCACCGCCGCAGTCCTCGCCGGTGACGGCTGGCTCCGCACGGGAGACCTGGCCAAGAAGGGACCCTTCAACTCGGTGCTCTTCGCGGGACGGAAGAAGGACGTCATCAAGCGAGGCGGCTTCTCGGTCTACGCGGTCGAGGTCGAGGCGGTCCTCGAGGACCACCCGGCGGTGATCGAGGCAGCCGTCGTCGGGCGGGCCGACGACCGGTTGGGTGAGGTCCCGGTGGCGGCCATCCGCCTCACCGAGGGCTACGACCTCGTGACCGCGGACCTCGATGCCTGGATCCGTGACCACCTCAGCCACTACAAGATCCCGGTCCACTACATCGCCGTCGACGACTTCCCGCGGACGGGGACCAACAAGATCCAGCGTCGCGAGGTCGCTGCGCTCTTCCGGTGACGTCCTAGCCGGCGGGCTCGCCGCTGGTGTCCTGCAGGTTCACGAAGAGACGGCCGTCGACGACCTCGGTCGGGAACTGGCGCAGCCCGGCGCCGGAGCGTGGGAAGGAGATCGACTCGTCGCATCCGGCCACATAGCGGTCCGACTCGACGTCGAAGGTCACGACGCAGGTCGGATCATCGGGCACGAAGGCACCGACAGCGATCCAGCCCGCTTCCGGGTCGTCACCCGAGTGGTCGACATAGATCGCCCGTTGGAAGTTGGCCACGTCGGGGAAGAGGACCGGACCGCCACGGTCGACACTGTCGGCCCGGCTTTCCGCGCCCCCCGCGTCGAAGCGGTCGTCGCCGAGACGTACCTCGACATCGCCGCGGCCTGCGAGGGTCGCCACGCCGAACGCCACGCCCAGCGCGATCGCCACCCCGACGACGGCGACGAGGACGGCCCGCCCGGTGTGCGCGCCGCCCTGGCGCCGTGCCACCGGGCTCATGCCAGGGCCTCGCCCGCGGCGTTGATCCCGCTCTGTCGGCGTTGCTCGGCATCGACCGCTGATTGGTCCGCACCCATGTGCATCCTCCTAGTATCCGACACCGACCCGCTCGCGACCCAAGCGCCGGATTCCAACCGCAAGGGAACTCATGGATCTCCTCGAATACCAAGGCAAGCAGTTCTTCGCCCAGTACGGGATTCCCGTCAGTGACGGCGAAGCCTGCACCACCGTCGACGAGGCTGTCGCCATCGCCGAACGCGTGGGCTACCCCGTCGTCGTGAAGGCCCAGGTCCACGTCGGAGGACGTGGCAAGGCCGGTGGCGTGAAGCTCGCCGCCAACGTCGACGAGGTCCGCGAGCACGCGGGCAACATCCTCGGCCTCGACATCAAGGGCCACATCGTCAAGACCATCTGGGTCGAGGTCGCGTCCGACATCGCCGAGGAGTACTACGCGAGCTTCACGCTCGACCGCAGCGCCAAGAAGCACCTCGGCATGCTCTCCGCCGAAGGCGGTGTCGAGATCGAGACCGTGGCCGAGGAGAACCCCGACGCCATCGCCAAGATCTGGATCGACCCGGTCGACGGGCTGTCCGAGGCCGACGCTCGTGCGTGGGTCGAAGCCGCCAAGCTCAACCCGGCAGCGACCGAGGGTGCGGTCGACATCTTGACCAAGCTCTACACCGCCTACAGCGAGGGCGATGCCGACCTGTGCGAGATCAACCCGCTGATCCTCAAGCCGACCGGCGAGGTCCACGCCCTCGACGCCAAGGTCACCCTCGACGGCAACTCGACCTACCGCCACGAGGACTACGCCGCCTACGACGCCACGCAGGTGCGCGACGAGCGTGAGGAAGACGCCCACGCCAAGGGCCTCCAGTACGTGGGTCTCGACGGCTACGTCGGCGTGATCGCCAACGGTGCCGGTCTCGCCATGAGCACGGTCGACATCGTCAACCAGGTGGGCGGCTCGCCGGCCAACTTCCTCGACATCGGCGGCGGCGCCAACGCCGACGTGATGGCCGGAGCGCTCGAGACGATCAACAACGATCCCAAGGTCAAGAGCATCTTCATCAACATCTTCGGTGGCATCACCAAGGGCGACGAGGTGGCGAACGGCATCGTCACCGCCCTGAGCCGCGTGAAGATCGACGCCCCCATCGTCATCCGCCTCGACGGCACCAACGCCGCCGAAGGCCGAGCGATCCTCAAGGAACACGAGAGCGACATGCTCCAGAGCAAGGCCACGATGGTCGAGGCGGCCGAGACGGTTGTCGCCCTCGCGAAGGAAAGGGGCGCCGCCTGATGGCGATTTTCGTCGACGAGAACACGAAGGTCATCTACCAGGGCCTCACGGGCTCACAAGGCTCCTTCTACGGCGGCCGCAACGCCGAGTACGGCACCAAGGTCGTCGCCGGCACGCACCCCAAGAAGGCGGGCACCGACGTCAACGGCGTCCCGATCTACGCCAGCGTCGCCGAGGCCGTCGAGGCCACCGGTGCCACGGCCAGCTGCATCTTCATCCCCGCTGCCGGCGTCCGCTCGGCGGTGATGGAGGCCGCCGAGGGCGGCGTCGAGTTCATCGTCTGCATCACCGAAGGCGTGCCGGCGCACGACGAGGCCTGGTTCTTCAACAAGCTCAAGCGCGACTACCCGAACGTGCAGCTGCTCGGCCCGAACTGCCCCGGCATCATCAGCCCCGGCAAGTGCAACATCGGCATCACCGCCGGCGAGATCGCCAAGGAGCCGACGCCCGGCGGCCCCAACGTCGGCATCGTCTCCCGTTCGGGCACGCTGACCTACCAGGCGCTCTACGAGCTCAAGCTCAAGGACATCGGCGTGTCGACCTGTGTCGGCATCGGCGGCGACCCCGTCCCCGGCACCAGCTTCATCGACTGCCTCGAGCGTTTCGAGGCCGACGACGAGACCCAGGCGATCATGATGATCGGCGAGATCGGCGGCAGCGCCGAGGAAGAGGCGGCCGAGTTCATCAAGGCCAACGTCTCGAAGCCCGTCGTCAGCTACGTCGCCGGCGTCACCGCCCCGGCCGGCAAGAAGATGGGCCACGCCGGTGCCATCGTCTCCGGCGGCAAGGGGACCGCAGCCGCCAAGCGCGAGGCCCTCGAGGACGCTGGCGTCCAGGTCGGCAACAACCCGACCGAGGCGGGCGAGCTCATGGTCGACGTCGTGAAGGGCCTCTAGCAGAGCAGGTGCCCTGAACCGCCGGCTGCTCCGCCTCGGACTCGCGATCGGGCTGGTCGGGTCGATCGTCCTCCTCGTCTCGCGCGGGGGCGATCCAGACCCGACCCCCGAATCGACATCGACCACGGCAGTCCCGGCCGGCCCGAACCTCTTCGGGCCGGTACCCGCCGTCGACGGTGTGCCCGCGCTGGTGACCGGCAACGGGTTCGTCCTGCCCGTCCTCGGCGGCGAGGCCGGCGCCTGGCTGGTCCAGACCCCGTGCGCCGACGAGGTCGTGGTCGACGGGCAGCCGATCGATGGCGCCCACGTCGTGCTCGACCCCGGTCACGGAGGGAGTGAGACGGGCGCGATCGGTCCCGGCGGACTACGCGAGGAGGACGTCAACCTCGACGTGGCGTTGCGCGTCAAACGACTTCTCGAACAGCGTGGCGCCATCGTGGTCATGACCCGTGCGACCGACGTCCGGGTCACCATCGACACGCGGGCATCGCTGGCCGTCGCACTCCAGCCACTGGCGTTCGTCTCCATCCACCACAACTCGGGAGCGTCGCGGGAGTCGACGACGCCCGGCTCGGAGACCTACCACCATCTCGAGTCCGACGACTCGAGGCGACTCGCGGGCCTGGTCTACGAGGAGCTCATCGCGAGGCTGTCGCCCTACGGCACCGACTGGGTCGTCGGTGGTGACGCCGGAGCGCACGCCCGCCGTTCACTGAACGACGGTGACGACTTCTACGGGATCCTGCGCCGGTCACAGGGTGTCCCGTCGGTGCTCAGCGAGTCGGCGTACCTGTCCAATCCCGCCGAGGAGGCGCTGCTCGACACCGAGGGGTTCCGCGAGAGCGAGGCCACGGCGATCGCCAACGCGATCATCCGTTTCGTGACCACGGACGACCCCGGATCCGGCTTCCTCCCACCGCTCGAGTCGTCGTCGGACCCCGGTGGCGGTGGAGGAACCGGCGGCTGTCAGGACCCACCGCTGGGATGAGTGCCGTGGGTGTGGGGGTGAAGGAACGATGGCTCTTCCGCTCGGCGGTGGCCGTGTGCGCGATCGGTGTCCTGACGGCCGTGTCCGGGCGAACGGTGCCCGAGTCGGACACGGCCGCCGCACAGCCTCCGGTCGACCGTCCCGTCTCCACGGCGGAGGTCCCTGCCGACACCACGACCACGACCGACCCACCGATCTTCCCGGTGCTGCCTGCGCACCCCGACGTGCGGGCCGTCGAGACGTCGACCGGGTTCGTGCTCCCCGTGCTCGGCGGCGGGCCGGGCGCGTGGGAGGTGCTGACGCCGTGCGCGGGTACTGCGGTGGTCGACGGCGAGCCGGTCGGCAGGGTCCACGTCGTGATCGACCCCGGGCACGGTGGCTCCGAACCCGGCGCCGTCGGCCCCTCCGGGTTGACCGAGCGCGACCTCAACCTCGACGTGGCGCACCGGGTGGTGTCGCGACTCCGGGCAGCGGGCGCGACCGTGGTCCTGACCCGTCCCGGCGACCAGCGGGTGACCATCCAGACACGCACGGCGATCGGGCTCGCGCTCGAGCCCCTCGTCCTGGTGTCGATCCACCACAACGCCGCGCCGGTCGGCAACGGCCCTTCGCCGGGGAGTGAGCTGTATCACCAGTTGGAGTCGCCGGAGTCGAGGCGGCTGGCAGGGCTGTTGTGGGAAGAGTTCCAGGTCGCCTTCTCGCCCTTCGGTGCCGACTGGGCGGTCGGGGACGATCCGGGGGCGCGTGCTCGCCAGTCGGTCCGTACGGGGGACGACTTCTACGGCGTGCTCCGACGGTCGGAGGGCATCCCCGCGGTGCTG
>JBFIHN010000200.1:0-6581 GCA_041601775.1 Acidimicrobiales bacterium | reverse complement strand
GGCGGAGACGAGGATCGACGTGCTGAACGCCCGGTTCGCCTCGTCGGCCGACACCGTCGATGTCGTGGGCGCCGTCTCTTCCGCCGTGGTCTGGGTCGTCGTCACGACGCCGAGTCTCGTCGCTCGGCGCCTCCGAGGTCCAACCACCCGCGCTTGCGGGGTCTGCGGCCGCCGACTAGAAGTTAGGACGACCTAACACTCAATCAGTGGTGGACCTTTCAATGATCACGGACCGCACCCTCGCCAACCTCCGCACGTCGGCGGCGCTGGCCCTGCTCGTCCCGGGCATATCGATCGAGGCCAGTGTCGGAGACCGCGTGATCGTCGAAGCGGCACGACCGCCGTTCCGTGACGTCGAACACCCCGTACTGCCGATCTGCGCATTCCACCGATCGGTCGTGCGGGCGCACGAACTCCGCCGCAACGGGACGCGCGTCGAGATGGTCGGGCTCGACGGCGGCCTCGAGCCCGAGATCCGCCTGCGGTGCGATCCCGAGATCAGCATCGTCCCCGGGGGCGTGGTGCGGCGCTCGGGGGAGTCCTGGCTCCATCTGTGCGCGCTCTCGCTCGCCGTCGATGCGGTCGAGGCGGCGACGGCGGCGATCTGTGCCGAGACCGGTACCGCTTTGGAGGTCCATCTCCACGCGGACCGTTCGCTCGACGTCACCATCGTGGTGACCGACACGCCGACCGGCGACAAGACCACGGCCCGCGCCGCCGTCGATCTGATCGAGGCCATCGCCGCCCGTGCGACGATCGATTCGTTGGTGGACCTCGTCCATCCGGCCGAGACCGACTGGGACGAGTTCCTGCTCAGAGCAGCGGACGAGCCGTCGGCGGGATCGGCACGGGAAGTGCGGAGGCGCCCATGAGGTGTTCGTCGACGGCGGCCGCGCACGCCCGGCCCTCGGCGATCGCCCACACGATGAGGCTCTGGCCCCGGCCCATGTCGCCGCAGACGTAGACGTCGTCGACGTTGGTGGCGTAGGAGTCGTCGCGGGCGACGTTGCTGCGCTCGTCCCGCTCGACGCCGAAGCTGTCGGCCAGCGGGTTGTCGGGGCCGGTGAAGCCCATGGCCAGCAGGACCAGGTCGCACTCGAGTTCGAAGTCGGAGCCCTCGACCTTGGTGAAGCGCCCGTCGATCATCTCGACCTCGTGGGCCTCGAGCGCCTTGACGTTGCCGTTGCCGTCGTCGACGAACTGCTCGGTGTTGACCGAGTAGACGCGCTCGCCACCCTCCTCGTGGGCCGAGGTGACCTTGTAGGTCATCGGGAACGTCGGCCACGGGTTGGTGGTCGCGCGCTCCTCCGGCGGGCGGGGCATGATCTCGAACTGGTGGACCGAGACCGCGCCCTGGCGGTGCGAGGTGCCGAGGCAGTCGGCGCCGGTGTCGCCACCGCCGATGATCACGACCTTCTTGCCCTTGGCCGAGATCGGGACCTCGTCGACGGCCATGTCGCCCTCTTGGGCCCGGTTGGCCCAGGGGAGGAACTCCATCGCCTGGTGGATGCCGGCGAGCTCACGGCCCGGGATCGGCAGGTCGCGTGCCTGGGTGGCGCCACCGGCGAGGACGACGGCGTCGAACTCGGCGGTGAGCTCGTCGGCCGTGACGTCGACGCCGACGTTCGCGTTCACACGGAACTCGGTGCCCTCGGCGCGCATCTGGTCGAGGCGCCGGTCGATGTGACGCTTCTCCATCTTGAACTCGGGGATGCCGTAGCGGAGCAGGCCACCGATGCGGTCGGCCCGCTCGAACACGACGACGTCGTGACCGGCGCGGGTCAGCTGCTGGGCGGCGGCGAGGCCGGCCGGTCCGGAGCCGACCACGGCGACCTTCTTGCCGGTCTTCTTCGAGGGCAGGACCGGTGCGACCCATCCCTCGTCGAAGCCGCGGTCGATGATCTCCACCTCGACCTGCTTGATGGTCACCGGGTCCTGGTTGATGCCGAGCACGCACGCGCCCTCGCACGGGGCGGGGCAGAGGCGACCGGTGAACTCGGGGAAGTTGTTGGTGGCGTGGAGACGCTCGAGGGCGTCGCGCCAGTGATCCCGGTAGACGAGGTCGTTCCAGTCGGGGATCAGGTTGCCGAGCGGGCAGCCGTTGTTGCAGAACGGGATGCCGCAGTCCATGCAGCGTGACGCCTGCGTCTGGAGGTGGTCTTCGGGGAAGTCCTCGTAGACCTCCTTCCAGTCGTGGATCCGCACGGGGATCAGTCGCCGCTTGGGGAGCTCGCGGTCGTGCTTCAAGAAGCCCTTGATGTCTGCCATCGTCTCGTCTCCGTCTCTCTGCCGCTCAGACCGCGGCCGAGGCCATGATCGCTTCGTTCACGTCGAGGCCCTCGGCCTCGGCCCGGGCCTGTGCCTCGAGCACACGCTTGTAGTCCTTGGGCATGACCTTCTTGAAGTGGCGCACGTTCGAGTGCCACCGGTCGAGGATCCGTTGCCCCACGGCCGAGTTGGTCTCGGTCACATGGGCCCGCACCTGGAGACGGAGCCAGTCCTGGTCCTCCTCGGACAACGGGTCGAGGTCGACCATCTCGTTGTTGAGGTTGCGGTGGAACACGTCGTCGGGATCCCACACGTAGGCGATGCCGCCCGACATGCCGGCGCCGAAGTTGCGCCCGGTCGGGCCCAGGACCACGGCCTTGCCGCCGGTCATGTACTCGCAGGCGTGGTCGCCCACACCCTCGACCACCGCGACGGCACCCGAGTTGCGCACGCAGAAGCGCTCGCCCACGACGCCGCGGACGAAGATCTCGCCGCGGGTGGCCCCGTAGAGGATGACGTTGCCGGCGATGATGTTGTCCTCGGCGACGAGCTGGGGATGGCTCTCCTCGGGCGGGCGGATGGTGATCCGTCCACCGGAGAGCCCCTTGCCGAGGTAGTCGTTGGTGTCGCCGTAGAGGCGGATGTTCACGCCCGCGGGTAGGAACGCACCGAGGCTCTGTCCGGCCGACCCGAAGAACGTGATGTTGATCGAGCCGTCGGGCAGGCCCGCTTCGCCGTGGATCTTGGTGATCTCGTGACCGAGCATCGTGCCCACGGTCCGGTTGAGGTTGCGGATCGGCAGCTGGATCGACACCGGCGCACCGCCACCGATCGTCTCGCGGGACAAGTCGATGAGTTCGTTGTCGAGCGCATCCTCGAGACCGTGCTCCTGGGGCTGGCTGCAGAAGCGGTCCTGCGTCCAGGGGGTCTCGGGGACGTGCAGGATCTTCGACAGGTCGAGGCCGTCGGCCTTCCAGTGGTCGATGGCCTGCGACGTGTCGAGCGCGTCGACCCGGCCGATGGCCTCCTCGAGGGTGCGGAAGCCCAACGCCGCCAGGTGCTCGCGCACCTCTTCGGCGATGTACTCCATGAAGTTGACGACGTGGTCGGCCTGGCCGTTGAACCGTTCGCGCAGCTGCGGGTTCTGGGTGGCGACGCCGACCGGGCAGGTGTCGAGGTGACAGACGCGCATCATGATGCAGCCCATGACCACGAGCGGCGCGGTGGCGAAGCCGAACTCCTCGGCCCCGAGCAGGGCGGCGATCATGACGTCGCGGCCGGTCTTGAGCTGACCGTCGGTCTGGACGACGATGCGGTCGCGCAGACCGTTGATCATCAGCGTCTGCTGGGTCTCGGCCAGGCCGAGCTCCCACGGGGTGCCCGCGTGCTTGAGCGAGTTGAGCGGCGAGGCGCCGGTACCGCCGTCGTGCCCGGAGATGAGCACCACGTCGGCCTTGGCCTTCGACACGCCGGCGGCGACCGTGCCCACGCCGACCTCGGACACCAGCTTCACGTGGATGCGGGCGCTCGGGTTGGCGTTCTTGAGGTCGTGGATCAGCTGCTTGAGATCCTCGATCGAATAGATGTCGTGGTGGGGCGGGGGCGAGATGAGCCCCACGCCGGGGGTGCTGTAGCGGGTCTTGGCGATCCAGGGCCACACCTTCTGGCCGGGCAGCTGGCCGCCCTCGCCGGGCTTTGCGCCCTGGGCCATCTTGATCTGGATGTCGTCGCTGTTGGTCAGGTAGTTGGCGGTGACGCCGAAACGACCGGACGCGACCTGCTTGATCGACGACCGCTTCGAGTCGCCGTTGGGCATCGGCACGAAGCGCTCGATGTCCTCGCCGCCCTCACCGGTGTTCGACTTGGCGCCGAGCCGGTTCATGGCGATGGCGAGGGTCGTGTGGGCTTCCTCGGAGATCGACCCGTACGACATGGCGCCGGTCGAGAAACGCTTGACGATCGAGGCGACCGACTCGACCTCCTCGAGCGGGACGGCCTCGCGCCCGGTGGCACTCGGATCGCGGAACTCGAACAGGCCGCGGAGCGTCGCCAGCTTCTTCGACTGGTCGTCGATGCGCTGGGTGTACTCCTTGAAGATCTCGTACTTGCCCGACCGGGTGGCGTGCTGGAGCTTGTAGACGGTCTCCGGGTTGAACACGTGGTGCTCGCCCTCGCGCCGCCACTGGTACTCGCCGCCCATCCACAGATCGCGGTGCGCGACCTCGGACGGACGGTCGAGGTAGGCGAACTCGTGGCGACGACGGACCTCTTCGGCGAGCACGTCGAGGTCGACGCCGCCGAGCTTGCTCGTGGTGCCGGTGAAGTACTGGTCGACGACGTCCTGGCCGAGACCGACGGTCTCGAAGATCTGGGCGCCCGTGTACGAGGCGACCGTCGAGATGCCCATCTTGGACATGATCTTGAGCACGCCCTTGGTGCACGCCTTGACGTAGTTGCGGTGCGCCTTCTCGGGCGTGACGCCCTTGATGTAGCCACCCTCGATGAGGTCGTCGATCGTCTCGAACGCCAGGTAGGGGTTGATGGCGCCGGCGCCGTAGCCGCACAGGAGCGCCATGTGGTGCACCTCGCGGGCGTCGCCGCACTCGACGACGAGGCCGACCTTGGTGCGGCTCTTCTCGCGGACGAGGTGGTGGTGCACGGCCGCGGTGAGCAGCAGCGACGGGATCGGCGCCAGCTCGGCGCTCGAGTGACGGTCCGAGAGGATGATGACCTTCGCGCCGTCCTCCCCGTCAGACCCGGCGATGGCGGCGGACACCTTGGCGTTGACGTCGGCGATGGCCCGGCGCATGCCGGCACCACCTTCGGCGACGGGGTAGAGGCCGTCGATGGCGAAGGGCTTGAAGTGCTCCATGTCGCCGTCGTCGTTGATGTAGAGGATCTTGGCCAGTTCCTCGTTGGTGAGGATCGGCGTCGGCAGTTCGATCTGCTTGCACGAGCTCGGCTGCGGGTCGAGGAGGTTGCCCTCGGGGCCGATCGTCGAGGCCATCGACGTGACCATCTCTTCACGGATGGCGTCGAGCGGCGGGTTGGTGACCTGCGCGAACTGCTGCTTGAAGTAGTCGAAGAGCAGGCGGGAGCGGTCCGAGAGGACGGCCACGGGGGTGTCGGTGCCCATCGAGCCGATGGGCTCGGCGCCGTTCTGGGCCATCGGGCCGAGGAGGATCTTCATCTCCTCCTGCGTGTAGCCGAACACCCGCTGGTGCTTGACCACCGACGAGTGCTGCGGGGTGAGCAGGAAGCGCGGCGGGAGGTCGTCGAGGCGGACCAGGCCGTCGTGGAGCCAGTCCTCGTAGGGCTCCTGGCGGGCGAGCCCCTCCTTGACCTCTTCGTCCTCGACGATGCGACCCTGGGCCGTGTCGACGAGGAACATCTTCCCCGGCTGGAGGCGGCCCTTGCGGATCACCTTGCTCTGGTCGATGTCGAGCACGCCGACCTCGGACGCCATGACGACGAGGCCGTCCTCGGTGACCCAGTAGCGGCTGGGGCGCAGACCGTTGCGGTCGAGGACCGCGCCCATGACGGTGCCGTCGGTGAACGCGATCGAGGCCGGGCCGTCCCACGGCTCCATGAGCGACGAGTGGTACTGGTAGAACGCCCGCTTCCAGTCGGGCATGGTCTCGTGGTTCTCCCAGGCTTCCGGGATCATCATGAGGACGGCATGGGGGAGCGAACGTCCGCCGAGGTGCAACAGCTCGAGGCACTCGTCGAAGCGGGCGGTGTCGGACGCCCCGGCCGTCATGATCGGGTAGGCGTGCTCGAGCGACTCGCCGAAGAGCGGCGACCCGAGGCTGCCCTCACGGGCACGCAGCCAGTTCTCGTTGCCCTGCACGGTGTTGATCTCGCCGTTGTGGGCGACGATGCGGTACGGGTGGGCGAGGGGCCACGACGGGAACGTGTTGGTCGAGAAGCGCGAGTGGACCAGCGCCAGCGCACTCTCGAACCGCTCGTCGGCGAGGTCGGGGAAGTAGGGGCCGACCTGCTCGGAGGTGAGCATGCCCTTGTAGACGATCGTCCGTGACGACAGCGACGGGAAGTAGATGGGCTCCTCCGCGTCGACCTCGTGTTCGATGCGCTTGCGCAGTACGAACGCCTTGCGGTCGAGGTCGATGCCGGTGCTGCCGTCGACGGCCGCGACGAAGAGCTGACGGAATCGCGGCTCGGCGTCGAGGGCCATCGAGCCGATCATCGAGTTGTCGACGGGGACGTCGCGCCAGCCCAGGACGGTGAGGTCCTCGGCGTCGGCGAGCTTGGCGATCTCGGCGACCGCAGCGTCGGCGTCGGCCTCGTCCGGG
>JBFIHN010000199.1:0-6588 GCA_041601775.1 Acidimicrobiales bacterium | reverse complement strand
GGTGGGTGGGTCGTACGCTCGGTGGCGTGATCGTGGAGCACCATCGGGGACGCGCAGGGTCGCTCCATGCCATGGAGGTTCCCGCCGACGGTCGCCGGCGGCTGTGGGTGCTGGAGGCCACGGATCCGGCGGTCGTGCTCGGTTCGACACAGGACGACGCCGTCGTCGATCGGCGTGCCGCGGAAGCCGCCGGCGTCGAGGTGGTCCGTCGCCGCAGCGGCGGAGGCGCGGTGTGGGTCGCACCGAGCGAGCCCCTCTGGGTCGATGTGTTGATCCCGCACGGCGATCCGCACTGGAGCGACGACGTCGGGCGGGCGTTCCTCCCGATCGGGCGCGCCTGGTCGTCCGCGTTGCGCGCCCTCGGGATCGACGGCACCACGGTCCACGACGCTGCGCTGGTCCGCACCGAGTGGTCCGATCTCGTGTGCTTCGCGGGGTTCGGATCGGGCGAGGTGCTGCGTGCCGGTCGCAAGATCGTGGGGATCAGCCAGCGGCGTACCCGGAGCCATGCCCGATTCCAGTGTGCGATCCCGCGCCGGTGGGACCCCGAGCCCCTGCGGTCGGTCCTGCGGACGCCACCGCCGTCGGCGGCCCTCGAGACGGCGGGCACCGGTATCGGCGATCTCGATGCCGCGGCCGTGGTGGCGGCGTTCGTGGCCGCCCTCGGCTGACCACGGGTGGGGGAGAAGGGGTTGTCGATCCCTGGGGGATGGTTCGATCGACCTGTCGTGACCTGATCTCCCTTGACCGTTCCCTAGCTTGGGCGTAGTGTTACCTGCGTGGTGGAGACGCAGACGCTCGCAGAGGAGATCGGTGGGGAGGTCGACCTCGACCGCCCTCACCTGCCCTCACTCTTCCGAGGACGCGGGCAGTACGGCATCGACGACAAGGGTCGCCTGACCCTGCCGTCGCAGATGCGGCGTCCCCTCCTCGACGGGGGAAACCTCGTGGTGCTCGACGGCCGGGCCGTGATCTGGACCGAAGCGACCTTCCAGCAGGCCGTCGACCACCTGGTCGCACTGGTCGACGGCGTGGACATCACCAACCAGTACGTCCGCGGCTTCGTCTCGAGCACCCACCCCGTGAGCCTCGACAGCCAGGGCCGGATCGTCATCCCGCCTGCTGTCCGTGTCGAAGCCGACCTCCAGAGCCAGGTCCTGGTCCTGGGCTCGGGTCCGCGTATCGAACTCCTGCCCGCCGGTACCGACGACCTCGACTCGCTCTTCGGCGTCCACGACTCGATCGTCGACGCCCTCGATCGGGCGAACTTCTGAATGTGTTCCACCATCCACGACCGAAGGGAGCGCGAGCAACGGACCAGCGCATGACCACACGAGTCCGGCTGCCGCTCACTCGCAGCCTCCCGGACAACGAGATGGAAGGCCCCTACTCTCCGCCCGCTCTTTCATCTTGCCCGACCAGGGCATACATCCTGGCGGGCCTTCGTTGCCCGGGGGGCTGCCGGTGAGCGGCTCCGAACCTCCGACCATGGGTCACCCCGATCCGGACTTCCAGCACATCCCCGTGCTGCGAGACCAGGTCGTCGCCGCCTTCGCTCCTGTCCCACCCGGATGGGTGATCGACGGAACGATCGGCGGCGCAGGACACGCCATCGCCATCCTCGAAGCGCACCCGCACCTCTCGGTGCTGGGGTTCGACCGGGATCCGACGGCAGTCCAGGTGGCAACGGAACGACTCGCACGATTCGGCCCCCGGGCCCACGTGGTCCACGCACCCTTCGATCGCTTGCACGACACCATGGGAATTCTCCGCCGCCGCACCCGCGAGACCAGCACGTCCGAGGCCGGCTCCTCCGAGACCGGCTTCTCCGAGACGGGGGAGATCCCCGACGGCGTGTCGGGCGTGCTCCTCGACCTGGGGGTCTCGTCGCACCAGTTGGACCGCGCCGCACGCGGGTTCTCGTACCGCCAGGGTGGCCCGCTCGACATGCGGATGGACCCGACGTCGGGACCGACTGCGGACGACATCGTCAACCACGCCGACGAGGCCGAGATCGTGCGGATCCTCCGTCGCTTCGCCGACGAGCGCCATGCACCGCGCATCGCCAGGGCGATCGTGGCGTCTCGGCCCATCAAGACCACCGAACAGCTGGCCGAGATCGTGCGCGATGCGATTCCGGCCGCAGCGCGCCGTACCGGCGGACATCCCGCGACCCGCACGTTCCAGGGCCTGCGTATCCACGTGAACGACGAGTTGGGTCAGCTCGAACGAGCGCTCGGTGACGCCCTCGATCTGCTGGTTCCCGGCGGACGCGCCGCCGTCATCACCTACCACTCGGGTGAGGACAAGATCGTGGCTCGTCGCTTCCGTGACGCCGCGGCGGACAACTGTGTCTGCCCGCCCGGTGTCGGTGCATGCCGTTGCGACGGATCGCCCAGCGTCAAGCTCGTGCCCCGCAAGGCGATCACCGCGTCGGACGAGGAGATCGCTGCCAACCCCCGCGCTCGCAGCGCTCGCCTGCGCGTCGCCGAACAACTCGGCGAGGCGGTATGACCGCGACCATCCGGTCCACCGGCGTCGACGCCGGGATCGGCGACCTGGCCGTCGTGCTCACGCCGGAACCAGACGGTCGCCCGCGTCGCCGGCCGGGCCGTCACCTCCGTCCGGTCGAGAAGCAGACCAAGCGGCGTTCGCCGGCGGTGCCGGTCATCGTCGGCTCCGGGATCGTGATCGTGGCGCTGTTCGCGCTCGCGGCCATGCATGCGCTGCTCATCAGCGGTCAGCTGCACCTCGACGACCTCCGCCGCGAGCAGGCCTCGGAGTCCGAGGAGATCCGCAGGCTCCGCTTGGAGGTCGCCCAACTCGAGGCCCCCGACCGCGTCCTCGAGGTCGCTCGCGACCGGCTCGGCATGGTCGATCCCGGAGAGGTCGGCTACCTCCTCCCCGTCGGCGTCGCCGGCGGTGACGACGCTCCCGTACGAGTCGATCCCGCCACGACGCCGCCACCGGTCGAGGAGACGGTGTCACCCGAGCAGGCCGAGGTCGACGCCGACGCCGACGCCGCAACGCGCGCCGCCGACCCCAACACGGACACGGACGGTGCCACGACACCGGCCACCCCATCCGAGGGTGCCGCCGACGGAGGCGCGGAGTGAGCTGGGGCCCTGTCGACCCCTCGTGGGGCGAAGGGTTCGAGGACTTCGACAGCGACCCGTTCTCCGACGAGCCCTCGGGCTCGTCTCGTGGTGCGCGCGGCACGGTGACGCGCCTGCCGCGCGCCCGGACGCCGCGTGAGCGCACCGGCCGACGGGGCGTTCCCCTCGACCGGTCGGTCACCGCGCCGCGTCCGACCGCGCCGCAGCGGCCACCCCGGCCCGTGGCCCTGCCGCAGACCGATCCGTACACGCCGCCGCCCCGTCGCCTGCGTCCCGTGCCCGCGGGACCACCCGGTGGCGGACCGCCACGCGGCCCACGCCCTTCCCGCGTCGCTCGGCCCGAACGGCGCAGTCTCGCGTTCAAGGTGGTCTTGGGGATCCTGCTGGTGGCTGTCGTGGGCAAGCTGGTCGAGATCCAGGTCTTCGAACGCGACACCTACGTCGCGGTGGGCGAGGGCCAGCGACTCCGGACCGTCTCGCTCGACGCCAGCCGCGGTCGCATCCTCGACCGTGAAGGCCACGACCTGGCCTTGTCGGTGTCGCGTCCGAGCGTGTTCGCCGACCCGAGCCAGATCGAGGACCCGACGGCCACCGCCCAGGCGCTGGCGCCGGTCCTCGACGTCAACCCCGTCGATCTCGCCGACCAACTGGCGGGGGACAACAAGTTCGTCTACCTGAGTCGCCGGGTCGACGACGAATTGGCCTCGGCCATCGTCGAACTCGAACTCGACGGCATCCACATCCTCGACGAGCCCGCTCGCTTCACGCCGTCGGAGTCCTTGGCGCGGTCGATCATCGGCAAGGTGGCCGACGACCAGACGGGGTCGACCGGCATCGAGCTCCTCTACGACGACATCCTCACCGGTACCCCGGGCGAACTCCGCTACGAACGTGCCCGTGACGGCGGCACGATCGCAGCGGCGGGCCAGACACGGGTGGCACCCGTCGCGGGCAACGACGTGGTCCTGACGATCGACCGGTCGCTCCAGTACGAAGCCGAGCGGGTCCTGTCCGAGCAGGTCGCCGAGATGGACGCCAAGGGTGGCATGGTCGTCATCTCCGACCCGGAGACCGGTGAGATCCTGGCGCTCGCGAACATCACCCGGAACACCGACGACGAGATCATCACCGCCGGCGCCAACCGCGCCGTGATCGACGTGTTCGAACCGGGGTCGGTCAACAAGGTGATCACCATCGCCGCCGCGCTCGAGGAAGGGCTCGTGGAGCCGGACACCGAGAAGTTGGTGCCCTGGCGCTACCAGGTGTCCGATCACGAGTTCTCCGACGACCACGCCCATGCGACCGAACCGATGACGGTCACCGACATCCTCGCCAAGTCGTCGAACGTCGGGACCATCATGCTCGGCCAGGAACTGGGCAAGGAGCGGATCGACGAGTACCTGCGGAAGTTCGGCTTCGGCGAGAGGACGGCACTCGACTTCACCAACGAGTCCGGTGGGCTCCTCCTCCCCACGGACAAGTGGTCGGGCACGTCGATCGGCTCGATCCCGATCGGTCAGGGCATCGCCGTGACCGCCATGCAGATGCTGAGCGCCTACAACGTCATCGCCAACGACGGCGTCTACGTCGAACCCCGCCTGATCGAGGCCACCGTCGCTGCTGACGGCACTCGTTCCGAGGTGGCTCCGAGCGAGGGTCGCCGTGTGGTGTCGGCCGAGACAGCGGCACAGGTCCGGGCGATGTTGGTCGAGGCGGTCAACGACGGCACCGGCAAGAACGCCCAGGTGGCCGGCTACTCGGTCGGCGGCAAGACCGGCACCGCCCGGAAGCCGCAGGACACCGGCACCTACCAGGACGCTGCGGGCAACTACCACTACGTCGCGGCATTCACGGGCATGGTGCCGGCGGAGGATCCCCAGCTCAGCGTGATCGTGGTCATCGACGAACCGACCGCCACCATCTACGGCGGTGGCGCTGCCGCCCCGGTCTTCGCCGATCTGTCCCGGTTCGCGCTCAGCCGCTTCCGGATCCCACCCTCGGCGACCTCGGTTGCCGACGTGCCCGGCGCCCCGGCTACACAGGGCTGATGCTCCTGTCATCTGTGGCCGGCGGACTCACCGACGCCGGCATCGAACACGAGGTCTTCGGCGATGTCGAGATCGACGGCGTCGTCCATCACACGGGGAACGTCCTGACCGGCTCGCTGTTCTGCTGCGTTCCCGGCTCTCGTTTCGACGGCCACGACCACGCCGAACAGGTCGTCGCCGCCGGCGCCGTGGCACTGCTCGTCGAACGCCGACTCCCGCTCGACGTCGCCCAGGTCGTGGTCCCGTCGGTCCGGTTCGCGATGGGGCCCATGGCCGCCCGCTTCTGGGGTGATCCGAGCCACGAACTCCCGGTCGTCGGGGTCACCGGCACCAACGGGAAGACGACCACGGTCAGCCTCCTCCGGTCGATCTTCGAGGCGGACGGACAGCGGTGTGAGATGGTCGGGACACTGACCTCGTTGCCCGGCGGTCCGCCGACCACGCCCGATGCGCCCGAGCTCCAGGCCCAACTCGCCGCGTGGCGCGACGACGGCGTCGACGTCGTCGCGATGGAGGTGTCGTCGCATGCGCTCGTGATGGGCCGTGTCGACGGTGTCTGGTTCGAGGCCGCCGGCTTCACGATGCTCGGCCACGACCACCTCGACCTCCACCATGACGTCGAGCACTACTTCGAGGCGAAGGCGCGCCTGTTCGAGCCGGCGCGGACCGCCCGCGCGGTGGTCCGGAGCGACGACCCGTGGGGAGCCCGGCTCCTCGAGGAGATCGATCGTCGGGGCGGTGCGGTCGCCGTGCGGCCCTTCGCCATCGACGACGTCGACGCCCTGGCGACGAGCGCCGCCGGCATGACCTTCCGCTGGCACGGCCACGACATCGAGATCCCCATGTCGGGTCGTCACAACGTGGCCAACGCGTTGTGCGCGGCCACCATCGCCGACTGGCTCGAGGTGCCGGAGCAGGCGATCGTCGATGGCCTCGAACACGTGGGCCCCGTCCGCGGCCGTTTCGAGTTGGTCGACGCCGGACAGGACTTCACCCTCGCGGTCGACTACGCCCACACGCCCGACGCGCTCGCCACCGTGCTGGAGGCGGCGCGCGAACTCGCAGACGGGGCTCCCCACGACGACGCCCGCGTCATCGTGGTCTTCGGCTGCGGTGGTGACAAGGACCGGGCGAAGCGACCGGAGATGGGACGGGTCGCGTCCGAGGCGGCCGACCTGGTGATCGTCACCTCCGACAACCCGCGCTCCGAGGACCCGGCGGTGATCATCGCCGAGATCCTCGCCGGCATCTCCGCCGATCCGTCGACGAGAGCCCGCGTCGAAGTCCTCGAGGACCGTGCGGACGCCATCCACCACGCTGTGCGCGCGGCGCGGAACGATGACGTCGTGGTGGTGGCAGGGAAGGGACACGAGACGACGCAGACCTTCGCCGAGGACACCATCGCGTTCGACGACCGGGCGGTC
>JBFIHN010000198.1:0-6601 GCA_041601775.1 Acidimicrobiales bacterium | reverse complement strand
GGCCACGATCCTCGTCACCCACGACCTCGGTGTCGTCGCTGGTCGGGCCCACGACATCGCCGTGATGTACGCCGGCAAGGTCGTCGAGAAGGCCTCGGCCAAGACGCTGTTCTCCTCGATGCGCATGCCCTACACCCAGGCACTCCTCGAATCGATCCCGAAGCTCGAATACCGCAGCCATACGCGCCTGTCGTCGATCCCGGGCCGTCCGCCCGACCTGGCCAACCCGCCGTCCGGGTGCCATTTCGCCCCACGTTGCCGTTATGCCCAGCCCCAATGCCTCGAAGAGGAGCCGCCCCTCGTGGAGGGTGAGACCCCCGATCATTCGTACCGATGCCACTTCCCCGTCGGGACCCCGGCAGGCGACGAAGCGTTGGCCCGCAACAAGGCCGAGGGCCGGGTCGTCCGCGGTGACGACGTCGAGGTCGCAGTCACCGGCGGGGCCAACTGATGGCCGGATCCGGCACCGCGCACCTGCGCGACAGCGACGACATCGTGCTCCGCGTCGAGGACCTCACGGTCGAGTTCCCCGCTGGACGCGGCCGCACGGTCCACGCCGTGACCAACGTGAGCTTCGACGTCGCCAAGGGCGAGACCCTCGGCATCGTCGGCGAGTCCGGCTGTGGCAAGTCGACGACCGGCAAGGCGATCATGCGCCTCGTCCCCATCGCGGGTGGCTCGGTCACCTTCAAGGGGACCGACATCACCCACCTGCGGGGGTCGACGCTGCGCAAGCTGCGCCAGGACCTCCAGATGATCTTCCAGGACCCGGTGTCGTCGATCAACCCGCGGCGCACGATCGGCGACGTCGTGTCCGAGCCGCTCGAGATCTGGGGACAGTCGGACGGCAGCACCGAGCTCGTCGACCGGGTCCTCGCCGACGTCGGCCTCGACCCCGACATCGCCCGTCCCAAGCGACGCCACGAGTTCTCCGGGGGCCAGTGCCAGCGCATCTGCATCGCCCGTTCCCTGGTGCTCGACCCCGAGGTCATCATCTGCGACGAGCCGGTGTCGGCACTCGACGTGTCGGTGCAGGCGCAGATCCTCAACCTGCTCGAGGACATGAAGGAGCGCTACGGCCTCACCCTCATGTTCATCGCGCATGACCTCGCGGTCGTGAAGAACGTCTCTGATCGGGTCGCGGTCATGTACCTCGGCAAGATCTGCGAGGTGGCCGCGCCCGACGACCTCTACTACGGGCCGGCCCACCCGTACACGGCCGCCCTCCTCTCCGCCATCCCCCTCCCCGACCCTGACGTGGTTCCCGACACCGGCGACCTCGCCGGTGACCTCCCGTCGCCGCTCGACCCCCCATCGGGTTGCCGATTCCGGACACGCTGTTCGCGGGCCACGGAGCGGTGCGCGGCCGAGGAACCGACCGTGCGCGAGGTCGGCCCGAACCACTACGTCGCATGCCACTTCCCCCTCATCGGGGAGACGGCACCACCGACCGGCGAGACGCCGGTGGCGAGTCCCGGGAGCCCGGACAGCGCCGCCTGAACGGGCGATCCAGCGCCAAGGCCGGGGAGGGAGGCCGCGATGACATCTCGACCCAGAGCCCGGACACGGCTCGATCCCGCGGTCCGTCGGCGTCAGATCGCCGAAGCAGCGGCGCGCGTCTTCGCGGAGAACGACCCGTCGGAGGTCTCCTTCGAGACGGTGGCCGAGGCTGCCGGCGTGTCGCGGAGTCTCGTCTACTCGTACTTCGGCGACCGAGGAAGCCTCTTCGCAGCGGCGTACACCTGCGAGATGGCCCGCCTCGACGAGGAGATCGACGGCGCCCTCGAGAAGCTCGGCGACAGTCGGGCGCGGCTCGAGTCCGCCGTCCGCGCGTACCTCCACTTCGCCTCCCGACATCAGGAACGATGGAACCTCATCGCCTCCGCAGGGTCCTCGCGCCATCCGGCCGTACGGGAGGCGATCACCGCCCGCACCGAGCGCATCGCCGGTTCGCTCGGAGGGAGCGCAGAAGCTCGACTGCTCGTCAGCGGCGTCATCGGCATGCTCGAGGCGGCGGCCGTGCACGTGCTCGAGGAAGGCGCCGATCCGGACGAGCTGGCCGACCTCCTCACCCAGGTGATCTGGGCCGGGGTGTCGTCCTTCGTCGCCGGGGACGGCTGACTCAGAGCCCGAGGTCGGCATCCCAGAGCGCGGAGACCTGTGCCTCGGTGCCCTCGAACGCGACATCGGCGACCGACCCGCGGCCGTTGAGCCACAACAACAGTTCGCCCGGCCGACCGACGATGCGGGGAGGCTGTGTCCCCCGGCGGGCGAGCGAGCGGCCGGTCTCGTCGACCAGATCGACGTCGACGTGCCCACGCCACAGTTGGAGCGCGGCCATGCGTGCGACCACCGGACGAAGCGCGTTCTCCAGCTCGGGGCGGTCGGTCCGTGGACCGTCGCCGTTGGCCCGACGGACGTCCTCATGGTGCACGAAGTACTCGTTCAGGTTCAGCAGCGATCGCACCACCGGCAGGCCCCAGGGCACCAGCGGCGGGCCGGTACGGACGCGATCCACGACGTCGTCGTAGCCGCGGCGCCGCTCGCGACGCATGGCCCAGTCGGTCAGCCGCTCGAACGGTCCCCCGATGACGAGGCCGGGACCCGACAGCGGGTTGCGTTCCCGAGCCACGAGGTGCGCGGCCAGATCGCCGGTCGTCCAGTCGCCGCAGAGTGTGGGGGCGTCGGGACCGAGGGCCGCGAAGCGAGCGCAGAGGTCGGCGCGCTCACGCGCATCGTGGGGCATCGACATGACCACGAGCCTAGGGACCGCGTTCGGTCTCCTCGCAGCGTTCCGCCACCCCGGAGCGTGGTCCCAGCGGGCTCGGCCCCCTAGGGTTCGCCCATGGCCAAGCCCTATGACATGCAGATCGACCTCGACACCGTCTACGAGGTGACCTTCGCCACCGACAAGGGCGACATCGTCGCGGAGATGGACCCGAAGACGGCGCCGAAGACCGTCAACGAGTTCGTGTGCAAGACCCGTGACGGCTTCTACGACGGCCTCACCTTCCATCGCGTGGTGCCCGAGTTCGTGGTGCAGGGCGGCGACCCCGAGGGCACCGGTCGCGGCGGCCCCGGCTACAAGTTCGAGGACGAGCCCGTCCAGGGCGAGTACACGCTCGGCGCCCTGGCCATGGCCAACGCCGGCCCCAACACGAACGGCAGCCAGTTCTTCATCTGCATCGACGACTGCACCCGCAAGCTCGACAAGCTCTACAACCTCTTCGGCCACGTGACGTCGGGTGTCGAGATCGCCCAGTCGATCGCTGTCGGCGACAAGATGAACTCGGTCACCATCACGGAGAAGGGGAGCCCGTCGGTCGCCTAGGCGACCGCTCGGGTCCAGGACGGATGCCACGCATTCGTCCCCGGAGGAAGATCTGTCCGTGAGTGGACACAACATCGCGGCGCTCCACGAGGCGATCGCCGCCGTCGCGCCCGATCGGGACTGCATCATCTGGCGTGACCGGCGCCTGTCGTGGGCCGACGTCACCGACCGGACGCGCCGTTTCGCACACGCGCTGCTCGAGGCCGGCATCGGTGGGAGTCCACGCACGGTCGCCCACGGTTGGGAGAGCCCCCACGACCACGTGGCGCTCTACCTGACCAACGGGAACGAGTACCTCGAGGCCATGCTCGGCTGCTGGAAGGCCCGGGCTGCGGCCGTCAACGTCAACTACCGCTACACGGCCGACGAGCTCGCCCACGTCCTCGACGACAGCGGTGCGATCGCGGTCGTCTACCACGCCCGATTCGCTCCTGTCCTCCGTCGGGTGATCGACCGGTGCCCGGACCTCCGTCTCCTGGTCGTGGTGGACGATGGCTCGAACGTGGCGCCGGTCCGCGGATCAGTGTCGTACGAGGCGATGCTCGCGGGCGCGTCGCCGGGACGGCCGCAACTCGAGTGGAGTGGCGACGATCGCTATGTGGTCTACACCGGCGGCACCACGGGCAAGCCCAAGGGTGTCCTGTGGCGGCAGGACGATTTCCTGGCGAGCGCGCTCGGCGTGACCGGTGACACCGAGGAGATCGTCGAGCGAGCGCGTCGGCCGGATCGGCCACGAGCACTCCCCGCTCCCCCGTTCATGCACGGAGCCGCCCACTGGAACGCGTTGTCGTGCTGGCTCGCAGGCGGCACGGTCGTGATCCAGGAGGACACCGAGCGCCTCGACCCGGCCGATGTGCTCGACGTCTGCGCGCGCGAACAGGTCGGGTCGCTCCTCATCGTGGGCGATGCCTTCGCCCGACCGCTCGTCGACGAACTGGGACGGTCCGCTCGCGACCTCTCCCACCTGCGTCTGCTCATGACCGGTGGCGCGATCCTGTCGCCGTCGCTCAAGCGTCAGCTCCAGGCTCTGCTGCCAGGTCTCCGGATCCTCGACGTCCTCGGGTCGTCCGAGACCGGACGCCACGGGGTCAGCGTGTCCGGCGCCGGTGCCGACTCCGAACCCGGCGTCTTCGGCGCGTCGGACACCACCATCGTCCTCGACGAGACCCGGAGCCGCCCGCTCCGGCCGGGCGAGGACGCCATCGGCTGGCTGGCCCAACGGGGACGTGTCCCCCAGGGCTATCTCGGCGACCGGTCCAAGACCGAGGCGACGTTCCCGGTGATCGCCGGCGAAGTCCACGCTGTCGCCGGTGACCGTGCCCGACTCCGGGCCGATGGCCAGATCGAACTGCTCGGCCGGGAATCGGTGACCATCAACACCGGCGGCGAGAAGGTCCATGCCGAGGAGGTCGAGCAGGCGCTCAAGGACCATCCGGCGGTCTACGACGTCCTCGTGGTCGGGCGGGCCAGCGAGCAGTGGGGACAGGAGATCGTCGCCGTGATCGCTACGGGCGACGGGTTCGACCGGGACCAGGTCGCCGACCATGTCGGGAAGCGCTTGGCGCGGTTCAAGCTCCCGAAGCACTACGTCGAGGTCGACGAGATCCGTCGAAGTGCCAGCGGCAAGCCCGACTACGGATGGGCACGACAAGTCGCGGCCGAGACCAGGGGTAGCTGACGTGCGGCGAGCCGTGGCCGCACGACCGAGGAGTTACCTCCGCAAGCCGGCCGACGCCGATGGGCGCGAGTTCGTCGACTGCGTCCTCCGTCGGCGCCACCACCTCGAACCCTTCGTGTACGCGGCCGACTCGCTCTCGGCCTACCGGACGTGGATCGCCAACGGGAACCGGGCCGACGTGGATCAGTTCCTGGTCTGCCGTCGGGCCGACGACGCCATCGTCGGCTTCGTCAGCATCAACGACCGGAGCGGTGGTGCACTCCAGTCCGGTGCCCTCGGCTGGGCATCGTTGAGCACGGAGCCCCGACAGGGCCACCTCACCGACGGCGTGTCGATGGTCCTCGAGGTGGCGTTCACGCAGCTGCGTCTGCACCGCCTCGAGGCGAACCTCCAGCCGTCCAACGATCGCTCGCGCCGGCTTGCCATCCGATCGGGATTCCGCCTCGAGGGGTTCTCCCCACGTTTCCTCCTGATCGACGGCCAGTGGCGCGACCACGAGCGCTGGGCGATCTCCGAGGAGGACTGGCGGGACCGTCAGACGCACGCCCAGACTGGCCAACGCCCATGATCGCCCCACCGCACACTCGCACGCTGGCGCTCGACCGTCCCCTGGATCTGCGGTTGACCCTGGCGCCGACCCGGATCGGACGCGGGGACCCCTGTACGAAGCTCAAGTCCGACGAGGCGTTCCGCGCGAGTCGCACGCCGGAGGGCCCGGCAACGCTCCACCTGCTCGTCGCCGGCGACCAACTCCATGCTGCCGCATGGGGCGACGGTGCGGAGTGGGTGCTCGACCAGGTCGGCGAGCTGGTCGGCCAGGACGACGATCCACGGTTCCGTACCACCGATCCCCTCGTGGCCGACCTCCAGACCCGTATCCCCGGGCTGCGTGTGGGCGCCACCCGCCGAGTCCTCGAGGCGATCGTGCCGGCCGTGTGCGCCCAGCGGGTGTCGCCGTTCGAGGCCAAGCGAGCGTATCGGCAGCTGGTGGAGGCGCTCGGTGAGCCGGCACCGGGCGGACCCGGCATCGACCTGCTCCTTCCGCCGGACGCGCGTACGTTGGCCTCCACGGGCTACCACGATCTCCATCCGCTCGGACTCGAACGATCACGAGCCGACGTGGTGCGACGAGCGGCCGCACGGGCGGCAACCGTCGAGTCGGTCGTCGACGATCCGCCCGAGGTCGCCGAAGCCCGTCTGCGATCGATCGCGGGACTGGGCGTGTGGACTGCGGCCCGCGTGCGGGAGGCCGCCCTCGGCGATCCCGATGCCGTGCCGGTCGGGGACGCAGCGTTGAAGCACCTGGTCTCCTTCGTGTTCACCGGCGAGCGTCGCGGGACCGATGCCCAGATGATCGAGCTCCTCGAGCCGTTCCGCGGCAACCGTGGACGCGTGCTGCGCTTGCTCAAGGCCGCTGGGCTCGGGCCGCCGCGCCGCGACGTCGCCTCCACGCCCCGCTGACCTCCCCTGTGGCCTGTCCATGCTCACAGGGTGTGGACGACGAACGCCCGCAACTCACAGGGTTGTCCCCCTTCCGCCACACAGGGAGTCGGTCGTACGGTCGGCCCATGAGCACCTACGACATCACCATG
>JBFIHN010000197.1:0-6682 GCA_041601775.1 Acidimicrobiales bacterium | reverse complement strand
CTCGCCGACGACTACGAGATGTACGGACCGCTCAAGGCCGACACGGCCGAAGCCGTCGTCGAGCTGCTGCGCCCGGTGCAGGAGCGATTCGCCGCCCTCGTCCACGATCCGGCCGCCACGCACGACATCCTCGCCACCGGCGCCGGAAAGGCACGGGCGGTGGCGACCAAGACGCTCGAACGGGCGCACCGAGCGGTGGGGCTCCTCCCGCTGTCGTGAGCACCGGCCTGCGTGAGCCACGGCTGCGACTCGCCGGTCTGGGCCTGCTGACACTGGTCGCGTCGGGCGCGATCGCGTCCCGCGCCACGCTGTGGGGCGAGGTCGGCCTCACCGAGGCGTTGAACGCGCTCCCCGGGATCGTGATCGACGCCCTGGAGTTGGTGATGCAGGTCGGCACCCGACCGGCGATCTTCCTCGTGGCGGTCGTGATGGTGGTGGTGACCCCGGGTGACTGGCGGCGGGCCGCCGTCGCGGTCGTCCTCGCCGGCACGTTGTCGTGGCTGTTGTCCGACCTCGCGAAGGAGGTCGTCGATCGTCCCCGCCCGGTCGCCTATCCGACGGAGATCACGCTCCGCGACCAGGCGTCGGGCCCCGGCTTCCCCTCGACCCACACGGCGATCGCCGCCGGCACCTTGACCGCAGCGGCGCTCGTCGCCCGTCGCCGTCCGACGGCGGCCGTCGCCCTCGCCGGGACCGTGGGCGTGGCCCGCCTGGCGGTCGGCGTGCACCTCCCCCTCGACGTGGTCGGCGGGCTCGGGCTCGGCGTGGCCGTGGCCGCCGCCGTCACCGTGGCCGTGAAGCCCTGATCAGTCGCCCGACGACTTCGGCGGCGTGTTCCTGGCACTGAACCGGACGTAGGCGACGACCGCCATCCCGACCGCGAGGACGAACCATCCGATGCCCAGCGCGCCGCCGGTGGCGATGGCCGCGAGCAGGAATCCGAGGGCGAGGAGGGCCGAGAGTGCCCAGGCAGCTTCACCCACGTCAGACGATCCTCGTGACGTCGCGGATCGGGTCGACGAAGTCGTCGCTCGGCACCGGTTCGGCCGCGGCGATCCGCTCGGCCTCCATCACGGTCCTGCGGCCCTGGCGCGCCACCCACCAGTAGCGGGCCATGATCACCGAGACCCCGGCGCCTTCGGCGAGAACGTTGCATCCACCGCACATGTCGTACTCCTCAACTCGTGACGTCGAAGCGATCCTACGACTACCAGGGCTGGTACGGGACAACCCAGAACGGCGAACCCCACGTGAGGTCGAAAGGCCAGCCCTCGATGGCGTGGACGATGATCGACCACGACACGAAGCGACAGAACCCGTAGAAGAAGAAGCCGCGGTAGAACGCCAGGAGCGCCCGGTCGGGCATGGCGAACTTGGTCTGGATCCAGTCCCACGCGCCGTCGACCGGCCGGACCATGGTCTCGAACCAGTCACGCGAGAGGGTGCGCCACGCGAAGACCAACAACAGGACCAGTGCGAGGAGGTCCATCGCGAAGCCGAGCGACGAGTAGTAGGCGACGGCATCGCCGAACTTGCCCTGCCCGGCGCCGTACTTCCACGCCCCGAAGCTGATGTTCTCCCACCAGAACGGCCAGAAGACCATCGCTCCGGCGGTGTCGAAGGTGTCGGTGAGGACGTGCGCCGTCCAGCCGACGAACACGCCCCACGTCCACGCCTTGTGGCCACGCGACACCAGGTAGGTGATCCCTGCGGCGATGCACGCCATGCCCAGCGAGGTGGTGAAGCCGAGGCCCGGCCAGCCGCGATGGAACTGCGCGGGGTTGTCGGCGACGTAGTAGGTCCACGCCTTGGTCAAGAAGTCCGGTCCGAGGGCCCCGACGAGCAGCCCCAGGTAGCTGGTGCGGACGCCGAACTTCTTGAGGAGCGCGAAGTTCTCGAACTCGTGCGCCGCCCAACTCATCGACGCCCCCTCCGTGCCCGCCACCGCTCCTGGAGGACCGGCACGTACCAGGCCCACACCGTGATGAAGAGCGGGCCGATGATCCAGTTGAGGACCACGTCGTGGGTCAACAGCGCCAGGGTGCAGTAGACGACGGTCCCGCCGGCGTAGAGCCGCAGTTCGGCGGCGGGGAACAGCTCACGGAACGACGCGGTCTTGGCCCGTTCGACGGAGGGTTCTGGCGGGAGATCACGCACGGCCGGACGACGCTACCCGTGGCCGCCGGACGAGACGCGACTCCTGGTGTCCAGGAAGCGGAGTTGGTCGCGCAGCACCGAGACCTTGGGCATCACGCCGGCGGGGACCGCGTCGAGCGGCGTGTCGTAGATCGCTGCGATCTCCATGGCCCGCCCGCCGTCGTGGTCGAGCTTCATCGACGGCGCGTACGGCGTCATGGCATCGGTCGTCGCCAGCATCTCGTCGCGGAACGCCGCAGCGATCTCGTGGCCGGCCGAACCCGCACCGGCGATCACCTCGTCCATCAACTCCGTCACGAGGCGACGGGTGTCCGGCATCGAGAGCAAGGCATCGGTCGGCGCATCGAGCACGACCGAGAGCCCGTTGAAGGGGATGTTCCACACGAGCTTGCGCCAGCGCGCCACGGCCAGGTCGTCGACGACCGTCGTGTCGCAGCCCGCGCCCTGCAGGTCCTGGGCCAGCGCGGTGGCGGCGGTGTCGTCGCCGAGCGCACCGACGGTCACGGCGCCGTAGTCGAGGTGGTCGACGACCCCGGGTCGACGCCGATGCGCGCACACGAAACACATCGCCCCCACCACCGTGCCGGCATGCGGCGCGGCCCGACGCATCTGTTCCTCGACGCCGAGGCCGTTCTGGAACATCGCCACGGTGGCGCCCGTGGCCACCGCCGGGGCGACCAGCGACGCCAACTGATCGTTCGCCGTGGTCTTGAGTGCCACGATGACCACGTCGCTCGCCGGCGCCTCGGATGGCTGGCCGTAGAGCTCGACGTCGGCCGGGTCGAGGTCGATGTCACCATCCCCGCTGCGCACGTGGATGCCGTCGCGGCGGATGCCGTCGCGGCCCGAACGCACGACCCAACGGACCGGATGGCCCGCAGCAGCCAACCGAGCCCCGTACAGCAGTCCGACGGCGCCGGCACCGATCACGGTGTAGCTCGTCATCAGTCGTCGTCGGCGGCGGCGAGCGCGGCAGCCACGTCGGCGTCGAGCGTCCAGCCGCTCGGCGCGAGATGGTGCTCGCGGGCCCAGGTCACCACCACGGCGTCGCTGCCGGCCGCAGCCAGGAGGTCGCCGCCGATCCGGTCGTGGCGCAGGTAGCGGGCGATCCGGCCGCGCGGACCGTCACCCACCCACCCCGTGGCCCGGTCCCGGCCGACGACGGCGGCCACGAGCGTCGCGACGACGCGGCCCGGTGTCCCCAGACCGGCATCGATCTTGCCGACGTCGTGCAGCAGTGCCGCCGCCAGCACGGCCGGCGCCGGTCCGTCGAGCGACGCCGACACCTCGCGGGCGACTCCGGCAGCGTGCTTGCGATCGGCCAACGACAGCTGGTCCCACAAGGCGAACTCCGCAGGCTGCAGCACCACGCGCACCCATGCGTCGTCCGCGGGGTCGAGGGGCCGGGGCGACAGCGTGCCGAGGAACCGACGTACGAGATGGATCGGGCCGCTCACGACCGCGTCAAGCGTGCGTGATGCAGACCCGGGTGGACGGCATGACCTCGAGACGGTCGGCACCGATCACCGTGCCGCACACCTCGCAGGTGCCATAGGTCCCGTCGTCCATACGGGCCAGGGCCTTCTCGATGTCGTCGAGATCCCGTCGCAGCTGGTCGTACAGCACACGGTTCTCCCCCATCTCCGCCGCGACCTGCCCCGAGTCGGCGAAGTTGCCGTCGTACTCGAGATCGTCGCCCTTGGCGTCGAGCTCGTGCACCTTGTCCGTCAAGAGCGCGCGCTCCCTCTCCAACTCGGCCCGCACTGGATCCTGTTCGGAGGTTGCCTCGGACATGAACGCAGCGTAGACGAGCTTCGGACTGCGGGGCTCTGATTGTGGGTTCCGGTCGGATCGGCTCAGCCCGCCCGAGGGTGCGCCTGTCGCCACGCCGTGACCAACCGCTCGGACGACACCCGGGTGTAGACCTGCGTCGTCCCGATGGAGGCGTGGCCGAGGAGCTCCTGCACGGCGCGGATGTCCGCGCCGTGGTCGAGGAGATGGGTGGCGCACGAGTGACGCAGTACGTGCGGGGTGAGGAGACCGTCGAGGCCGGCGGCCGAGCCGTGGGCCCGGACCAGCAACCACACGCCCTGGCGGCCGAGACGTCCCCCGCGCTGGTTCAGGAACACCGCCTCCTCGTCGTCGCGCCGGCGCCAGTGCCGGGGCATGAGGGCTCCCCGACCATCGACCGTGAGCCAGTGGGCCAGCGCATCGTTCGCCTGACCCAGTACGGGGACGACCCGCTCCTTGTCGCCCTTGCCCACGACCCGCAGGTAGCCGTCGTGGAGGTCCAGGTCGCGCAGCGACATGCCGACCAACTCGGAGATGCGGATCCCGGTGCCGTAGAGCGTCTCGAGCACCGCCCGGTCACGTCGGGCCACCGGGTCGTCGCCGTGCACCGTGTCGAGCAGGCGTTCGACCTGCGCCTCCGAGAGCGCCTTGGGCAGACCGCGTTCGACCGGCGGGGGCACCACCTGGGCGCCGGGGTCCGCGGCGACGATCTCCTCCTCGGCCAGGTAGCGGTGCAGGCTCCGGACCGCGACGATCCGCCGCTTGATCGTCGAGGCGGCGAGGTCACCCGAGCGGAGGTCGTGGACCCAGTCGACGATGTCGTCTTCGGTGACGTCGAGCAACGGCCGGCCGAGCCGGCGCAGGCGTGCGGTCCACGCTCGGAGGTCGCGCCGGTAGGCCTCGATGGTCGATGCCGCGCGACCTCGCTCGAGCCGCAGCCAGGTCAGGAACTCCTCGATCTCGATCGGCGCCGGAGGACGGTCGCCCTCCGCCCGACTCACCGACCAGCCACCAAGAGCACGGCGATGATCGTCTTCGCGTCGGTGATCCGACCGTCGCCGACCATCGCCACCAACTCCGTCAACGGGATCCGTTCGACGGTCATGTCCTGTTCCTCGGGGCCCTGGAGGTCGGATGCGACCTCGTGCAGGCCGGTCCCGAGGAACACATGGACCACCTCGTCGGAGAAGCCGGCCGCGTTGTGGAACCCGCACAGGAACTCGAGATGATCGGCGACCAGGCCCACCTCCTCGGCGAGCTCGCGTCCTGCGGTCTGTTCCGGTGGCTCGCCGGCGACGTCGCGGAGTCCCGCCGGGATCTCGAGCAGCCGGCGTTCGATCGGTGCTCGGTACTGACACACCAGCGTCACGGTCCCGTCGTCGTGGAGCGGCAGGACCGCGACCGCGCCGACGTGTCGCACCACGTCACGGGTGAACTCGGATCCGTCCGGCGCCCGGTACCGGGCGACCGCGACGTCGAGCGCGTAGCCCTCGTGGACGACGTCCTCGGAAAGTTTGCGGAACCCAGCGTCACCCATCGGCGAGGTCAGTCGGCGACGATGCGTTCGGGCTCGTCGAGCTCGAAGAGGTGCGGGCGACGACCCTCGGCACGAGACAGTGCCGCGGCGATGAACGCCCGGAACAGCGGCGCCGCGCGCGTGGGTCGGCTCTTGAGCTCGGGGTGGGCCTGCGTGCCGACCCAGAACGGATGGTCGCGGAGTTCGATGAACTCGACCAATCGACCGTCGGGCGACTCGCCGCAGAGCCACAGATCGCTCTCCTCGAACCGCGAGCGGTACTTCGGGTTGAACTCGTAGCGATGACGATGACGCTCCGACACCACCGTCGAGCCGTACGCCTCCGCCACCTGCGAACCGGGCGCGAGCTGGGCGACGTAGGCGCCGAGGCGCATCGTGCCGCCCATGTCGGTGACGTCGTGTTGGCTCGGCATGATCGTGATGACCGGATCGGCCGCCGACGGTTCCATCTCGGTGGAGTTCGCCGCAGGGAGCCCGAGCACGTTGCGGGCGTAGTCGACGACCATCATCTGCAGCCCCAGGCAGAGCCCGAGGCAGGGGATCTCCTCCTCGCGGGCATAGGTCGCGGCCGCGATCTTGCCCTCGGTGCCCCGTTCGCCGAAGCCACCGGGGATCACGATCCCGTCGAGGTCGCGAAGGCGGCCGTCGGCCATCAGGCCCTCGACCTCCTCGGCCTGGATCCACTCGATCTCGACCTTGGCGCCGAGCTCGAAGCCGCCGTGTTTGGCGGCTTCGACGACCGACAGGTAGGCGTCCTGCAACGCCACGTACTTGCCGATCAGGCCGATGCGCACGGGCTTGGTCGCCGCTTCGACCTTGGTGACCAGCGCTTCCCACTCGGTGAGGTCGGGCTCGGGGACGTCGGTCAACTGCAGCACGTCACAGACGACGGAGTCGAGGCCTTCTTCGTGCAGGACGAGCGGGATCTCGTAGATGTTCCCCGCATCGGCGGCGTTGACCACGCCGTCCTCGTGGACGTCGCAGAGCCGGCTGATCTTGCGCTTGAGATCCTCGGGAATCGGGTCGGCGGACCGCACGACGATCGCGTCGGGCTGGATGTCGCGGCTGCGCAGTTCGGTGACCGAGTGCTGCGTCGGTTTGGTCTTCTGTTCGCCGGACGGCCCGATGAAGGGCACCAGCGTGACGTGCACGTAGCAGACGTTGCCTCGGCCGACGTCGAGGCGGAACTGACGGATG
>JBFIHN010000196.1:0-6684 GCA_041601775.1 Acidimicrobiales bacterium | reverse complement strand
GGTGGCGCCCTGGTTCACCAGCAGGGGGAAGAGCGTGCTCTGGATGAGCGCGTCCTCGGGCACGGTGCCGAAGGCCGACACGTCGACGGCTCCGGTCTCGGCTGGTTCGGTCGTCGACGTGGTGGGCAGCGGCTGTGATGCGTACGCCAACGTGGAGACCTCGCCCGACGTCTTCTCCGACGTGGCGTAGAGGAGCACGGCCGCGGCGCCGACGACGACGAGGGCGCCGACCCAGGCCACGGCACGAACACCGGACGGCTTGGTGGCGAGCACGACGGACTTGGCGGCATCGACGTCGCCGGTGGTCAACAGGCCCTTCTCGTCGGCCCAGACCAGCAGCGGGGGCATGACGACGAGCGCGGCCAGCAAGGCGACCGAGACGTTGAGGGTGACGATGATGCCGAAGTCGCGCAGCAACGGGAGCGCGGAGCCGATCAGCACGGCGAAACCACCGATGGTCGTGACCGCCGAGGTGAAGAAGGCGCGTCCCGTGCGACCGGCGGCATGGTTGCTGGCTGCTCGTGGATCGAGGCCCGCCTGGCGTTCTTCGAGGTAGCGGGCGAGGATCAGGACCGAGAACTCGGTGCAACTGGCCACGACCAGCGGCCCCGACACCGTCGTCAGCGGTGAGAGGGTGAGCCCGAAGGCCCCGACGACCACCGACGACGTGCCCACTGCGAGCCCGATCGGGACGAGCGCGAGCAGTGCCCGGGCCAGGCTGCGGAAGCGGACGAGCAACCAGAGCGCGACCAGCGCGAGCCCGAGGTACGTCAGCACGGCACGGTTGGCGGAGAGGTTCTCGAGCAGCCCGACACCGACGACGGCGAGGCCGGCCGGCACGGCGCGGATCGCGGGTTCGTCGTCGTCGAGCCCCACACGCAGCAGCGAGTCGGCCGGCAATTCGAGGGCGGCGATACGCGACTCGAGGTCCGTCTCGAGCCGTTCGACGAGCACCGCCCGCTCGTCGAGACCAGCGGGTGCCAGACGCAGGTTGAGTTGGGTCGCGGTCCGGTCCGGGTTGAGGAGGACGCGTTCGATGTCGGGCGGCATCGCCGCGGCAGCTGCGACGAGGTCGGCCGAGGTCGGGGCGAGGGGGGTGGCGCCGGGAATGGCGATGATCTTGGCGATGGTGTTGACGAGGCTGGACGTCGTGACGACCTCGTCGCTCGACTCGGCCTCGAGGGTGAACTCGTTCACCACGTCGGCGACCTCGTCGGTGAGCACGTTGTTCGACTCGACCAGGATGCCCAGCGTCGAGGAGAAGCCGGTGTCGGCTTCGAGCGTCTCGACGTCGCGGACGGTCTGGCTGTCCTGATCGATCCAACGAAGCGGGTCGGACTCGATCTTGAAGCTGCCCTCGAGGGCGATGCCACCGATGAACAGCGCGATCGAGGCGATCACCAGCGGGACGGCCGATGCCGACGGGAGCGAACCCAGCCGGACGACGGCACGCTCGACGAGCGACGCGCCCCGGTCGGACGTGGGAACCCGGTACTCGCGGACGCCGAGCAGCGCGGTCGGGATCACGATGCCCACGACGACCAGGACGACGATGCCGATGGCGAGCATCACGCCGAAGTCGCGGATCATCGGGACCTGGGAGACCTGCAGGGCCAGGAACGCCACGACGCCGCTGACGGTCGCCGCGAGGAGGGCGGGTCCGAGGTTGGCGAGCGTCTCGGCCATCGGATGCGCGGTCTTGTCGAGGACGACCTCCTCCTCGACGCGGTTGTGTACCTGGATCGCGAAGTCGATGCCGAGACCGATGAGGATCGGCAGACCCGAGATGGTGACCAGCGACAGGTCGACGTCGATGAAACCGAGCAGGGCGAACGACCAGGCGACCCCGATGAAGACCGACAGCAGGGGGAGCAGACGCCACCGCACCCGGAACAGGAGCAGGAGCACGACGGCCATGACGGCGAGCGCCGCGGCACCGAGGGTCAACATGCCGCCTTGGAGGTAGTCGTTGATCTCGGCGAGGAAGACGGGTGAACCGGTGGTGATGACCTCGAACCCGTCGAGATCGGTGGTCTCCATGATCGCGAGGACGGCCTCGGTGCCCGCGGACAGCGAGTCGAGGTCGGCGTTGCCGGTGAGGAGTACGCCGCCGACGGCGGTCTGGAGGTTGGGGAAGGTGCCCCGCAGCGAGGCCCGCACGACGCGGTCCGCGTCGGCCGGGGGGACCACGCCCTCGTCACCGTCGCGGAACCCGGTGTTGTCGAAGAGGAGGAACTGGTTCCAGTCCGGGTTCGTCATCTCCTGCTCGTCGATGGCGCCGAGTCGGGCGAGCTGGAGTCCGATGTCGGCCTCGCGAGCGGCCTTGCCCTCCTCGGAGGGCTCCCGCTCGAGCGCGGACAGCAGGGCGTTGGTGCCCACGCTCTGCTTGACGATGGCCTCGGAGTACCCCAGTGACGTGAGCGGCGCGACCACCGAGTAGACCTCGGGCACCTCGCGCAGCTCGGCCTCGAGGCGGGCCAGCTCGTCGAGGTTGGCGCCGGCGAAGAGATCGGTGATGTCGGCGCCGTCCTCGGCGCGGAAGAGGACGATGATCGCCTCGCCGCCGAAGTCGTCCTGGAACTCGACGTTGTCGATCGCGACCTGGGAGTCCGGGTTGAGGTAGCTGTCCTGGCCGGTGGCGAACTCGAGCTGGCCGAGTCCGAAGCTCAACATGCCGGTGATGGCCACCGACAACGCGAGCACGGCGTACCAGTACTTGCCGAGCTGGACGCCGGCGTTCCTCCAGAACTGTTCCATGGCGATCGGTAATCCTCAGTCGACGATATTACCTGTGGGTAGGGTGACCCCGTGTCGCTCCGCTTTCTACTCGTCCTGGCGTTGGGCGTGCTGGCCGTGGGGGCCGGTTGTCGGGAGCGTGCCGACCTCGCCGGCAACACGGTCCGGGTCACGTATTCCGACAAGAAGGTCGAACTGGACGTCGTCAGCTGTGGGCTCGACGAGGACGTGTTCGTCCTCGTGGCGTCGTCGGCGGATGCGGTGGTCCAGTTGCTGTTGGTGACCGTCGACGACGAGGTCGAGCCGACGGCGTCCGCGCTCACGGTCGAGGTGGCGGGCGACGGCATCCTCGGCGCGGGGTCGGCTGCGCTTCTCCAGGTGGCAGCGACCGCGCCGGGCGAGATCGATGCTGCCTCGATCCGAGGCGACCGGGTCGACGTGACCGCCACGGCTCGCATGCTCGACGGGACGCCCGCTGACGGGACGATCCGCGTCGAGGTGGCAGCGCGGTGCCCGGCGGTCGACGACTTCGTCTGATCGCTCCAGTTCTCCCCGCCGGGGCGCGAGGCGGGAGAATGGCCGGGTGAGTGACGCCGCTGCCCCCGAAGGATTCGAAGGACTCGGACTCGCCGACGAGTTGCTCCGCTCGTTGGCGCGACTCGGGTACGAGGAGCCGACACCGATCCAGCGCGAGGCCATCCCCGTGCTGTTGTCGGGTCAGGACGTGCTGGGTCAGGCGGCCACGGGCACGGGGAAGACGGCTGCGTTCGCACTCCCGATCCTGCAGTCGATCGGCGCCGGCGCTCCGGCCGTGCCGACCGCGCTGGTCATCGTGCCGACCCGCGAACTCGCCGTGCAGGTGAGCGAGGCGCTCTTCAAGTACGGCCAGGACTTCGGGATCAAGGTGCTGCCCGTGTTCGGCGGTCAGCCGATCGTGCGCCAGCTCAAGGAACTGCAGCGGGGCGTGCACGTCGTGGTGGCGACACCGGGTCGGGCCATCGACCACATCAAGCGTCGCTCGCTCGACCTCGAGAACGTGACGACCGTCGTCCTCGACGAGGCCGACGAGATGCTCGACATGGGGTTCACCGAGGACATCGAGTCGATCCTCGACGCCACCCCGGACGGCCGTCAGACGGTGCTGTTCTCGGCCACCATGCCGGGTCGCATCGCCAAGCTGGCCCAGCGCTACCAGCGCGATCCCGTGCGCATCGAGATCGCCAAGCCGAAGACCGAGTCGGGCAAGGCCCTGGTGCGCCAGACCGTCTACTACGTGCGCCGGGCCGACAAGTCGTCGGCGCTCGGCCGTGTCCTGGACATCGAACAACCCGACGCCGCCATCGTGTTCTGCCGCACGCGCCACGAGGTCGACGAGCTCACCGCCACCATGAACGGCCGGGGCTACCGGGCCGAGGCGCTGCACGGTGGCATGGACCAGCCCCAGCGCGACCGGGTGATGGGTCGTCTGCGCGACGGCACCGCCGAACTCCTGGTCGCCACCGACGTCGCCGCCCGTGGCCTCGACGTCGACACCTTGACCCACGTCGTGAACTTCGACGTGCCCGCGGCGGCCGAGAGCTACGTCCACCGGATCGGGCGCGTGGGTCGGGCGGGCCGCGAGGGTGTCGCCATCACCCTCGCCGAGCCGCGGGAGAAGCGCCAGATCGGCAACATCGAGCGGCTGATGAAGCAGTCGATCATCGTGGCGAAGGTGCCGTCGGTGGCCGACCTGCGCAGTCGGCAGATCGAGTTGACGGTCGAGGCGTTGAACGAGGCGCTGGCCGGCGTCGACCTCGAGGACTACAACGGCGTCCTGCACGCCCTCGCCGGTGAGGACCAGCGTCGCGTGACGTTGGCCGCGATCAAGCTCGTTCACGAGGCGCGCGGTGCGACGCTCGACGAACGGGAGATCCCCGACGCCTCACACGCAGCGTCCAAACACGACAAGGGGTCGAAGGGGAAGCCGGGCAAGGGCAAGGGGAAGATCGCGTCGGGTCCGACCGGCTTCATCCACGTCAGCGTCGGCCGCAAGGAGGGGGTCCGCCCCAAGGACCTGGTGGGTGCCTTCGCCAACGAGAGCGGCTTGACGGGCAGCCAGATCGGGCCGATCCGCATCGCCGACGGTCATTCGGTCGTGGGAGTACCCGACGGTCAGGTCGAGCGCGTCCTCCAGTCGATGAAGAAGGCGCAGGTGCGCGGCAAACCCATCACGGTCCGCCGTTTCGTCGAATGAACGCCGCGCCGACGTGGGCCGAGCCGTGGGTGGTGCACGAGGACGACCATGTCCTCGTGGTGTCGAAGCCCGCAGGCGTCAACACCCATCGGGCTGACGTCCACGCCCAGGACGGGATGTACGAGTGGGTGCAGCGCCAGCGACCCGGGGTCGCGTTGTCGACCCTTCACCGTCTCGACAAGGTGACGTCGGGTGTCGTGGTGTTCGGGAAGTCGGTCGCCGCCAACCGGTCGCTCACACGACAGTTCGAGGAGCGGTCGGTCGCCAAGAAGTACGACCTGGTCACCTCGCGCGACGATCCGCCGGCGTCGCTGCACGCGGCGCAGCCGATCGACGGTGCGGCGGCGTCGACCGACTTCGAGCGGAGCGCGACGGGTTCGGCCCACCACCGCTACGTGGCCGCACCCCACTCCGGTCGTACCCACCAGGTGCGGATCCACGCCGAGGCGCTCGGGCTCCCCATCACCGGTGATGTCGACCACGGCGGTCGCGAGGCCCCACGCGTGTTCCTCCACGCCGCGTCGATCGCCTTCGACCATCCCGAGGGCGGGCGTCGTGGCTACGAGGTCGCAGCGCCGGCCAGCTTCGACGACCTCGTCGCCGGGCGAGGGTCGCCGCTCGGACCGGCTGCCCGCCTCGCTGCCGCCCACGAGTCGCGGGCCACGCTGTTCGATCCCGCCGACACCGACGCGTATCTGTGGGTCGACCGTCACCACGACGGCTTCGCCGACCTGCGCATCGAGCGCCTGGGGCGGGCGGCCCTGGTGCTCGACTACCGCGACGCCGAACCCGAACTGCCGAAGGGGTGGATCGACGCACTCCACGACACGCTCGACCTCGATGCGGTCCATGTGCTGCATCGTCCGCGCGGCGGAGGCGGCGGTCTGGCCCGGCGGGTCTCGGGCGCCGGCGCATCGCAGTTCGAGGTCTCCGAGTCCGGGGTGCGGTACCGCGTCGATCTGTCGGCGAGCCCGACGTCGAGCGGACTGTTCCTCGACCAGCGCGAGACGCGGCGTGAACTCCTGCGCTCGGATCTGGCCGACACGACGGTGCTCAACGCGTTCGCGCACACCGGAGCGTTGTCGGTGGCCGCGGCGCTCGCCGGCGCCGAGACCCTGACCCTCGACCTGTCGAAGCACTACCTCGACTGGGCCCGCGAGAACCTGCGGGGCAACGGCATCGATCCTGCGGAGCACGACTTCATCTACGGCGACGCCTTGGAGTGGATGGCACGACTCGCCAAGAAGGGCCGGACCTTCGACCTGGTGTTGGTCGACCCGCCGACCGCCAGCACGGCCCGCAAGGGATCGAAGCGGTGGACGGTCGGCCGCGACCTCCACGACCTCGTTGCCGGCGCAGCGCGTCTCTGTGCCCCCGGGGGGACGATCTACGTGTCGACCAACTTCCGCAAGATGCAGTGGCCCGCGTTCCTCGACCACGTCGCTCGGGGCCTCGGGGCCGCGGGACGGGTCGGCGAGATCGACCCCAGGACGCTGCCGCTCGACCATCGCAGCGGGCCGGGCGACCCGCCGTACCTCAAGGGCGCCTGGATCCGACTGGACGGCTGACGCGCGGGCACGACTCGCCGTAGGTTCGGGGCATGCGAGCCGTCGTGTGCACCCAGTTCGGACCACCGGAGCAGTTGGTCGTGGAGGAGCGACCCGACCCCGTGCCCGGACCCGGGCAGGTGTTGGTCGACGTGAAGGCGTCGGCGG
>JBFIHN010000195.1:0-6744 GCA_041601775.1 Acidimicrobiales bacterium | reverse complement strand
GTACGAACTCGACGTCTCGTCGTGTGAGACCTCGTCGACCGACCCGGCGGGGTTCCCGTTCCCCAACAGCTTCGACCTGCAGGGCATCTCGGACGACGGCTTCGAGTTCTACATCGCGAGCGTCGGTCTCGGCGAGGAGGGTGACGTGCAGACCGGGTCACTCGAGGGCGGCTTCGACGAGAACGGCAAGAACGCCACCATCATCTACTCCGCCACCATGAGCACCGCGACGTTCACCGTCGACGGCGCCGACGTGACCGGCTCCGTGGACATGCGAGGGATCGGGCCGGAGGGTCCGCACGGCAAGGAGACCTCGGCGGACTTCGACTTCAGCTGCTGACCGTTCCGGTTCGAGGAACCGTCGGCACATCGCTCCCCACGACGGTGGTGACGTCCGCCGATCGTTCCGGAGCCGCACCCGCACTCACCACGGTCGCCCGCTGCCGTCGACGCGACGCTCGATACGCCATCAGTCGGAGCGCTCCGACGGATCCGCCCACATAGGTGACTCCCTCGGCGATGCAGGACGCACACATGGCGGCCGATCGTACCGTCGTGCCCGAGGCGACCGAGTCGAGGTCCACCGTCCGGACCCCGCCCTCGGCGACGATGGACACGTGAACCAGGCGCACCACGACCACGATCACCACCACGGACCACTGACCACCGCCCACGGCGTCCGTCGGATCCTCCGCCTGCTGATCGGCCTCATCGCCGTCGCGACGGTGGTCGGGCTCGTGGTCTGGTGGCCGAGCGGTGGCGCCGGCCTGTCCACCGGCATCGACGGTCAAGGCGACCGCGTCAACGCCACCGTCATCGGGGACACCCCGGTCGACTGTGCCGGGCCGGACTTCGGGGAGGCGGTCGTCTGCGAGGAGATCCAGATCGACATCACCAGCGGCGAGAACGCCGGGTCGACCGGGAGCTTCCAGCTGTACCCCGACAGCCAGGGCCCCACTCCGGACTTCGACGCCGGCGACAAGATCGTCGTCATCGAGTACCAACTGGGCGACACCGGCGAGCTCGCGTACAGCTTCGCCGATCACCAACGCAGCCGCCCGATGATCGCGCTCGCTGCGCTCTTCGTGGTCGCGGTCGTGGCCCTCGGACGGTTCCAGGGCGTCCGGGCACTCGCCGGTCTCGTCGTCTCGGCGGTCGTGTTGTTCGGCTACATCTTCCCCGCACTCCTCGACGGCCACCCGCCCCTCCCGGTGGCGCTCGTCTCCGCGTCGGTGATCGCCTTCGCCGCCCTGTACCTCGCCCACGGCGTCAACGACACCACCACCGTCGCCCTCCTCGGGACCATGGCGGCCCTCGCCGTCACCGGCGCGCTCGGGGCGATCTTCACCTCCGCCGCGCAGATCACCGGCGTCGCGTCCGAAGACCAGATCTTCCTGCTCGTCTCGGCCGAGGGCATCGACCTCCGTGGCCTCGTCCTCGCCGGGATCATCATCGGCAGCCTCGGCGTGCTCGACGACGTCACCGTGACCCAGGTCTCCGCCGTGGCCCGGCTCCACGAGGCCAACCCCGACTACACGGTCCGCGACCTCTACCGCACCGGCGTCCACATCGGCCGAGACCACATCGCCTCGACCGTCAACACCCTCGTCCTCGCCTATGCCGGTGCCGCGCTCCCGCTCCTGCTCTTCTACTCCAACGTCGGCATCGGGCTCAGCGAGTCGATCACCTCGGAGATCATCGCCGTCGAGATCATCCGCACCCTCGTGGGCAGCATCGGCCTCGTGTCGGCCGTGCCGCTCACCACCCTCCTCGCCGCGCTCGTCGTCACCGGCTCGGGTGTCCCCCGCCTCCGCCGACCCTCGGCCCCACCGGCGTCCGAACCGGAGGACGAACCGTCGTCGACCACCTGGGACGACTTCGTGCCCGCGCCCGAGGAGTTCTGAGTCGCTCGGCCCCGGACAGGATCGGCGACCATCGACACCCTGACCGGCCGCACTGACCAGACTCGTCACCGTGGCCTTCGGTCAAGCATCCGGTCCGCCGGCAACCGCCCGTGAGATCAACCAACTGCTCGAGTTGCTCAACGACGCGGGCCACTCCGACTTCCGTGACGCACGAGGACCCATGGGGTTCACGCAGCGTCAGGCCGCAGGGAAGTTCACACGCGACGAGGCCGCGGCGTTCATCGAACAACTCGAGGCCAGCCAGTACGAGCGTGTCGACGAACCGGACCTCCCTCCCCGTCCGGCGCCGGAGCGGCTGACCGCCGCAGACCGAGCGATCCGCAAGCTGTCCGACGCCGCGCTGGCCGCCGAACTCCAGCGCCGCGGCTGGGTCGTGATGGAGCCGTGACCGACCGATGACCGGGGTGGTGACCGCCGGCGCAGGATTCCTGCTCACCGTGTTGTGGTTCGACCTGATGTTCGACGTCCAGGTCCGCGGCCACGACGGCGAGGTGCTCCCCGAGCCGGTCCTCGCATCGATCGCCGGCTACTACGCCCGGGTCACCACTGCCGCTTCGCCGATGAACCGGTTCGTGGCCTTCGGGATGGTCGTGACGCTGGCGGGACTGGTCGGCGAAGCCGCCACCGGCCACCCCGGTCTCGTCTGGGTGGTCACGTCGGTGGCGCTGGCCGTGCCGCCCATCGCGCTCGCCGCCGCACGGGTCGTACCGAATGCGGTTCGACTCGGCACGCGGGAGGACGACGGCGCAACGCAGTCGGCCATCGCCCGAGAGATCCACCGCGACCACTGGTACTGCTTCGCGTCGATCCTCGGCTTACTGGTGGTCCAGGGGCTCAGCGCGCTGGCGTAACCCGGGTTCAGATCAGGGTGTTGGCGAAGAGATCCGGCCGGTGCGGAATCCCCGGGATGCCGGTCTGAGATCCCCAGGAAGGGGGTATCCGGTTGGGCCAACATGCGCTCGCCCGAACCACATCACGTCTCCCTCCCACCCACGTCCGAATCCCTGTGGCTCTCCCGCCGACGGCCAGAAGACGCGTCCGCCCCCGACGTCGGGCCGCTCCCGACCCAGGTCGACTGCGTCGTTGTCGGAGCTGGCATCGCCGGGCTCGCAACCGCTGTGCAACTCGCCGAGCAAGGTGTCGACGTCGCCGTCATCGAGGCTCGTCGGATCGCAGGAGGCGCGACCGGCTACAGCTCGGCCAAGGTCTCGGTGCTGCACGACCTCACCGCGCAATCGATCGAATCGACCCGCGACCGTGACGCCGCCCTCGCCTACCTGGAGGCGAACCGACACGGATTCGACTGGATCGACCGACGGCGCAATGACCGGGACGTTGAGTGCGCGTGGGAAGTCCGTCCCGCGCTGAGCTACGCGCTGCATGGATCGTCACTACCCGCGGTCGCCCGTGAGGTCGAGCTGCTGAGCGCCTCCGGACTCGGAGGCGAGTCGACCGTTGCCGAACTCCCCTTCGCGACCGCCGGCGCGGTTCGTCTGGCGGCTCAGGCACAGTTCGACCCCGTGCCGTTCGTGCACGATCTCGCCGCCGACGTCCTCGAACGGGGCGGACGGGTGATCGAAGGAGTGCGGGTCACCGGCGTGAACGACGGCCGCACCGGCGTCCGGGTGCACACCGATCGCGGCACGGTCGACGCACGTTGGGCGGTGACCGCCACCGGTCTCCCGTCCCTCGATCGCGGACTGTTCTTCGCACGGACCGAACCCCAGTCGTCGTACGTGGTCGCGTGCGAGGTGGAGTCCCCACCCCCGGAGGGCATGTACCTCGCACACGACGGGCCGAAACGGTCGCTGCGCACGGGTCCGTCGCCGACCGGCGACACCGAGCTCCTCCTCGTCGGTGGCGAGAGCCACAAGACCGGCCAGGGAGGCGACACCGTGGCGCGCTACCGGCGTCTGGTGTCATGGGCCGACGAGCACTTCGGCGTACGTGCCGTGACCCACCGGTTCATGACCGAGGACTTCACGACCCCCGACTCCGTGCCGTTCGTGGGACCGCTCCACCCCGGCCCGACCAGCGTCCTCGTCGCCACCGGCTTCAACAAGTGGGGTTTCACCAACGGCGTCGCCGCCGCCGCCGTGAACGTCGCGACCATCGTCGGCACCGAGCCACCGTCCTGGGCCTCGACGATGTCGTCGACCCGTCTCCCGATCGCAGGAGCGCGCGAGCTCGTGCGAGCCAACCTCGACGTCGGCGTCCACCTGGCCGGAGGCTGGCTCAACACCGTCATCCCGCGACGACGTCCAGGGCCCGGCGAGGGTCGGGTGGTGACCGACGGCCTCGAGCGGGTCGCCGTGTCGGTCGACGAGACCGGGGACGAGTGCCGCGTCTCCGGCATCTGCCCACACCTCGGGGCCATCCTCACGTGGAACGAGGCGGAGTCGACGTGGGACTGCCCGCTCCACGGGTCGCGCTTCGAGCGCGACGGTGCGCTGCTCCACGGTCCTGCCGTGTCCGACCTGACCGCCAAGTAGCCCGAGAGGATCCACCGATGGCCTTCACTGCACGCGAGATCGACGCACCGCCATCCGAGGTCTTCGCCGTTCTCACCGATCCGACCACGTACCCCGACTGGCTCATCGGCGCGTCCGAGATACGCGACGTCGACCACAACTGGCCATCGCCGGGCACCAAGTTCCATCACCTGGTGGGCGTGAAGCCGTTCGTGATCCCCGACTCGTCCGAGGTCGTCGACGTCGAACTCGACCGTCGACTGAAGCTACGGGTCCGGTCGCGGCCGCTCGTCGTCGCCGAGGCGACGTTCGAACTCGTTGGCGACGATCGCCGGTGCGTTGTCACCCTGACCGAGAAGCCTGCGTTCCGGCCGCTGACCGATCTCGTCCGCCCGCTGATCGACCCGATCATCCACGCCCGCAACCATCGGTCGCTCGCCCGACTCGCCGACGTCGTGGCTGCGCGGACCGCTGTCCCCGGCTAGTCAGACCCGGTCACCGATGCGCAGGACGTGGGCGACAGCGGAGGAGACGCCCACCGGCCACACGACGCCGAGACCGCTCGTCGTCGACTGTCGCTCGAGGGGGCCGTGGCCGAGCAGCTCGACCGGACCTTGCGGTGCCACCCCTGCGATGACGACCGGGCCGGGCGTCGGGTCGCCGAAGATCGTGGCGTAGAGCGCACCGTCGGCCTGGGTGAACCGGACCTCGAGCCCGGCGTCGGTGGTCGCTTCGGCGCGGGTCCAGGGCCGGGTGCCGGTGACGGCCTCGCCGTTGCCGTCCAACCACTCGCCGAGCGCCGCCAGCCGAGCGGTCTGGAGCTCGGGGATGGTGCCGTCCTCGCCGGTCGGCCCCACGTTGAGCAGGAGGTTGCCGTTCTTGGCCACCGTATCGACGAAGCTGCGGATCACCTCGGTGACGTCGATGATGTCGTCGTCGGTCTCGACCCGGTTGTACCCGAACGAGTGCCCGAAGCCCCGGCACGTCTCCCACTTGTGGGCCCGGATCTCGGACTCGGCCGTGTACTCGGGGGTGGCGTAGTCGGCGAAGTACGGGACCGACTGGACCATGCCGCCACCGGCCGAGACCTTCCGCCCCAAGAAGTTGGCGACCGAGCGACCCGGCCGGGTGTCGAGCACCTTGGCGATCCGGTTCGGGACCACGCGCATGCGGTCGTTGATCACGCCGTCGGGGACACGGTCCAGGTACTCGACCAGGATCTCGTCTCGCGCGAACTCGGGAGGCAGCGAGATGTCGTTCCACAGCACGCTCGGCTCGTAGCGATCGATCAACTCACGCACATGGGCCTCGGCGTAGGCGCGGTAGACGGGGTCGGTCGGCACGGTCGAGTACACCGACGCCAGGTCGGTGATGGGACGGGTCACGAACGACCAGTCGAGGCCGCCGCAGTAGTAGATCCCGAAGCGCATGCCCCGGGCGCGCACCGCGTCGGCGAGTTCGCCGACCACGTCACGCTCGGTCTGCCAGTCGTCCTTGAAGGGATGCCGATGGGCCGACGGCCACAGGAGGTAGCCGTCGGAGTGTTTGGTGGTGAGGACCACGTAACGGGCCCCGGCGGCCGCGAACGTGTCGGCCCATGCCCCCGGGTCCCAGTCGTCGAGCATGGCCGTGAACGGCTCGCGGAAATCCTCGTAGGGCGCGTCGCCGTGGTGCTCGCGGTGGTACGCCTCCGTCGCGCTGCCCGGGGTCCGCATGCTGTTGAGGTACCACTCGGCGTAGGGGATCGTGCCGTTCGCCATCGCATCGACGATCTGCGTGAACGCAGGGCCGTCGCCGTCGAGCGTGGGAGCCCACCCCGGCACCGAGTACAGCCCCCAGTGCACGAAGATGCCGAGCTTGGCGTCCTCGAACCACGGCGGTGCGTGGTGGCGGGAGAGGATGGCCTTGGCGTCGTCAGGGTCGTGGGACACGGCCGGACCGTACGTCGCCACCGCCGCAACCGACACACCCGCTGCCCCTGACGCGGAGGAGTCGGGCCGGCCGCCGGATTCCTGTGACGCCACGGACCCCACGAGCGCGCCTCACGTCACGGGAATCGGGTCGGACTGGATGCGGCGCGGACGGTCCCGGTGGGATCGGCAGCCGTTGATGTCATCGGTCCTCACCGATATTCTGCGGCGGTGCCGCTGCTCGAAGCCAGCCCTGCGTCCGTTGCCGCCCGCTTGTTCCGGGGCCTCGCCGACCCCACCCGGGTGGCGATCCTGCAGGCCCTGCTCGACGGCGAACAGCGGGTGACCACCCTGGTCGAGTCGGTCGGGACGTCGCAGTCGAACGTGTCCGGTCATCTGGCGTGCCTGCGCGAGTGCGGGCTGGTGCTGGACCGGCCG
>JBFIHN010000194.1:0-6782 GCA_041601775.1 Acidimicrobiales bacterium | reverse complement strand
GGCCGAGGTGGTGGCGACCGGCGCCAACGTCCGCAACATGGAGGTCGGCGACCGGGTGCTGTTCAACCCGGAGGACCGCTACGAGGTCGAGGTGCGGGGCGAGGACTTCATCATCCTGCGCGAGCGCGACATCCACGCCGTCGCCGCCGAACGCCTCGAAGAAGGCTCCACCGGCCTCTATCTCTGACCGCCCTCTATCTCTGACCGCCCGTTGTTCCGGTCGGTCAGGTGACCTGGAGCCCGCACCACGCCAGGGCGACGCCCCCGACCACCGACACGGCGACGTAGGCCGCCATCCACACGCGGCCCTCGGCCCGCAGTTCGACCACCTCGGCCGAGAACGTGGAGAAGGTCGTGAGCGCGCCGAGACCGGCGGTCCCCACGACGGTTGCTCCCGGCGGGTCCCAACCGGCCATGACACCGAGCAGGAACGATCCGGCGAGGTTCACGGCCAGCGTCCCCAGCGGGATCGGCTGACGATGGGCGGTGCCGATCCGCACGAGGTGGCGAACCGAGGCGCCGACCGACGCGGCGACGACGAATCCGAGGGCGGTGATCATCGCGACGGCGCCAGCCGCCAACCGGCCACGACCGCGGCGACGCCGGAAGCGAGCGACACCACCACGTAGAGGCCGGCACGACCGGGATCGCCGGTGTCGAGGAGCGTCGCGGTCTCGACCGAGAAGGTCGAGAAGGTCGTGAGCCCGCCGCAGAAGCCGGTACCGAGGCCCAGACGGACCTCCTCGCGGACGCCGAGCAACATCCCGAGGACGAGGCAGCCGGCCACGTTGACCAGCAGTGTCCACCAGGGGAAGCCGCCGTCGGGGCCGACGAGGTGCACGATCGCCCACCGCACACCCGCCCCGGCGGCACCGCCCGACGCGACCAGTGCCAGCGCGGACGGGTGGATCGCACTTCGGGCCATGACCGTCACCCCTCTACGATGCCGCACCATGGCATCGCCGGTAGCGACCCCCATCGAATACGCCGAAGGCCATCTGGCCAACGTGACGTACAACGCCGACGGGTTGGTCCCCGCCATCGTCCAGGAGGCCGGCACCGGTCGGATCCTGATGATGGCGTGGATGAACGACGAGTCGCTCCGCAAGAGCCTCGACACCGGCCGCACCTGGTTCTGGAGCCGCTCGCGGCAGGAGTACTGGTGCAAGGGCGAGACGTCCGGCGACCGCCAGTACATCCGTGAGGCGCACTACGACTGCGACGGTGACACGCTGCTCCTGGTCGTGGAACAAGAAGGCGACGGCGCCTGCCACACCGCCAACTACTCCTGCTTCTACCGGTCCTTCGCCGACGACGACGTCGAGCCGAACGGGTAGCGGGTGATCCACCCCAGCCGCGAGGAGTTCCATCGCCTCGCCGGCGAGCACACGGTCGTCCCGGTGTGGCGCGAGCTGCTGGCCGACCTGGTCACGCCCGTCGCCGCGTACGCCCGGATCGTGGGCGACGAGCCCGGCTTCCTGCTCGAGTCGGTCGAACACGGCGAGCGGTGGAGTCGCTGGTCCTTCGTCGGCCGGAATCCCGTCGCGACCCTCACGTCGAAGGACGGGGTCATCACCGTCGACGGCGACCTGCATCCCGACGTCCCGACCGACGGCGGGATGCTCGCCGCCATCGAGGCCATCCTGGCGCGGTACCGGTCGCCGCAGATCGAGGAGTTGCCGCCGTTGCACGGCGGGCTGATGGGCTACCTGGGGTACGACGTGGTCCGCGAGGTCGAGCGTCTGCCGAACGTGCCCGACGACGACCGGGGCTTCCCCGACGCCGTCATGTCGGTCATCGGACAGCTCGCGGCGTTCGACCACTGGCGTCAGCGCGTCACCCTCATCGACAACGTGATCGTCGACCCCGGCGCCGACGAGGCGACGCTCGACGCCGCCTACGACGAGGCACTGGCCCGCCTGGCGCAGCTGGCCGCCGACGGCGCCCGCCCCCTCGACGAACCGCTCCTCGGCCCACCGTTGGTCGACGACGAGCCGCCCGAGGTGACCTCGTCGATGCGTGAGGGCCAGTACCAAGACGCCGTCGAGGTGGCCCGTGAGCACGTGTTCGCGGGCGACGTGTTCCAGGTGGTCCTGTCGCAGCGCTTCGACTTCGAGCTCGGCGCAGAGCCCTTCGACGTCTACCGGGCGCTCCGGCAGGTCAACCCGAGCCCGTACATGTACTACGTCCGGGTACCCGGCGTGACGCTCGTGGGCGCGAGCCCCGAGCCCATGGTCCAACTGCTCGACGGCCGGGTGATCTCCCGGCCGATCGCCGGGACCCGCAAGCGCGGATCGTCCGAGACCCACGACCGACGGCTGGCCGCGGAGCTGGTCGAGCACCCGAAGGAGGTCGCCGAACACGTCATGTTGGTCGACCTCGCCCGCAACGACGTCGGGCGCGTGGTGGGCTTCGGGTCCTGCGAGGTCGAGGAGCTCATGACCCTCGAGCGCTACAGCCACGTGATGCACATGACGTCGCAGGTCGCCGGCGACCTCGCCGACGGCCAGGGGCCGGTCGACGTGCTGCGCGCCACCCTGCCCGCCGGCACCGTCTCCGGTGCCCCCAAGGTCCGGGCCATGGAGATCATCGACGAGCTCGAGCCGGTCAAGCGTGGCCCCTACGCCGGCGTGGTCGGCTACCTCGACTTCTCCGGGAACATCGACACGGCCATCGCCATCCGGACCATGGTCATCGGTGACGACGGGCGAGCGAGCGTGCAGGCCGGTGCCGGCATCGTGGCGGACAGCGTGCCCGACGACGAACACCTCGAGTGCCAGAACAAGGCACGCGCGCTCCTCGTCGCGGTGCCCGCAGCGCGGCGGATGACCGCGGAGCGGCATGCTGGAAGACGAGGTGATCGATCATGACGGCATTCGCCACCACCATCGAGCGCGACGGCGTCCGGGTGTCCGGCCCCGACGCGGCGACGTTCCTGCAGGGCCAGCTGAGCCAGGACCTCGACGCGCTTGCGGTGTCGACGTCGACGTGGACCCTGGTCCTCCAGCCCGACGGGAAGATCCACACGTGGGCCCGGCTCACGAAGATCGCCGCGGACGCGTTCCTGCTCGACACCGACCACGGTGCCGGTGCAGCGCTCCAGCAGCGCCTGAGCCGGTTCCTCATCCGCACCAAGGCTGACGTCGAACCCGTCGCCCTGTCCGGCTGTGCCGTGCGCGGCGTCGACCTCCCTCGCCCGGAGCTGCCCGACGGAGTGCTGCGGCTGCCTGCTCCCTTGCACGCGGGCTACGACCTGCTCGGTGCTGGCGCCGCGGCACCCGAGGGTGTCCCGACGGCCGACCAGACGGTGCTCGAGATCGACCGCGTCGAGCGGGGCATCCCCCGGATGGGCCACGAGCTCGACGACTCGGTGATCCCGGCCGAGGTCGGCCAGTGGATGATCGACGAGTCGGTCTCGTTCACGAAGGGGTGTTACGTGGGCCAGGAACTCGTCGCCCGGATCGACAGCCGTGGTGGGAACGTGCCCCGGACGCTCCGCGCCATCATCTGCGACGCCCCCGTCGCGGTCGGTGACGACGTCACGGCCGAAGGGCCGGCCAGCGTCGTCACCTCCGCAGTGGTGTCACCGACGTACGGGAACGTGGCCCTCGCGTACTGCGGTCGCAAGGTCGAGCCCGGCCATGCCGTGGTCGTGGGGTCCACGCAGGGGATCGTCCACGAGCTCCCGTTGGTCCCCGCCGAAGCCGGATGATCCGGTGACCCGACGTCCGCCGCTGGCGGTCATGGTCCTGGTCCTCGTGGGCTCCGTGCTCTTCATGGTCTTCCTCATCGCGAGTTGCGGTGCGCCCGGTTCGGGCCTGCTGCCACCGCCGTCGAGCACGTCGAGCACCTCGACGGTTCCCACGACCCCGTCGGTCGACCGGTCGCTCATCGCCCTCGAGGCGTTCCCGGGTCAGACCACGACGACGGTGCCCCTCGATGTCGGGCGAGCCACCATCCGGGGCGGCGTCGTGGGTCCCGAAGGCGGTGTCGGCGGCGCCGTCGTCCGGGTCGAGCGCCTGGTCGGCGACGTCGTGCAACGTCGCGACGTGCTGACCGACGACGCTGGTGGCTATGTGCTGGCGGGCGTGCCTGGCGGCCGGTACCGCGTGCGCGCCTTCCTGGTACCGCGGCTCACGACGATGGAACCCGACGTGTTCTTCCTCGAGGACGGCGGCGACAAGCAGGTCGACCTGCGCACCGAGGCGTTCGAAGGACTGGCGGCAACCGGCGCCACCAACCCCGCCCAGCCCATCGTCGGCCAGGGCGTGAACCTCGCGATCCGCGTGGCCCAACGCTCGGTCGACGGCGACGGGATCGGTCGGGAGGTGCCCGTGCCCGGTGTCGAGGTGCGTCTCCGGAGTTCCGGCTTCCTCGAACTCGACAGCACACCACCGCCGACCGCTGGTCCCGACGACGACGAAGGGTCGACCACGACGAGCAGCACCACCACGACCACCGTCCCGCCCCGAGTGACCGACGCAGACGGGGTGATCGTCTTCCAACTGTTCTGCGACCGGGTCGGGACCACCACGGCGTCGGCGGTCGTCGTGACCGGCGAGTCCGAGGAGACGTTCTCCATCGAGGTGCCGGCGTGTGCTCCCGTCCCGACCACCACCGTCCCGCCTGATGCCGGCGACGCGTCGACCACGACCGCACCGTGATCAGGGCTCGTTCGGTCCGGCGGAGCCGTCCGTAGGATGCAACTCGTGGAGCACTACGAGGAGCTGGGAGTCGCGCCGGACGCGACCACGGCGGAGATACGCGCCTCGTACCTCGCGCTCGCACGCCGATTCCATCCGGACGCCTTGGCCTCGGCTCGGGATGACGAGCGGGCGTCGGCCGCGGCTCGTATGGCCCGGATCAACGCTGCGTGGACCGTGCTCGGCGACGACGGTCGCCGTGCCCGCTACGACGCGGCGACCGACGTGCCCCGCCGTTCGTCGGCGACGGTGCGCGACGCCGGGGCCACGTGGACGCCTTACGAGGACGACGACGGGATCGATCCTCGACTGCTCGACGACACGCCGAGCGGGACGCCGTCGTTGCGCCGCACGCTCACCTTCCTCCCCGCTGCGCTCGCGGTCGCGTCGATGACAGCCCTCGTCGTCGGCTTCGCCATCGGGTTCGGACCGCTCCTCGGCGTCGGGCTCGTCCTGTTGGTCTGCGCTGGCCTGTCGTTCCTCGTCATCCCGCTCATCGCACTCGCCAAGTCGAGTCGCGCCGATCGGCTCCCACCGCCATGACGACCTATCTCGACACGATCCTGGCCCGTCACCGCGACGAGGCGTCCGCCGACGGCCGGTCGCCGACCGAGCTGCGCCGCGGCATCGCCGACCTCGCTCCGTGCCGCGGGTTCCGCAACGCCTTGACCGTCGGCCGCGGGCTCGGCGTCATCGCCGAGGTCAAACGCCGCTCGCCGTCGAAGGGCGACCTCGCGGCGGGGCTCGATCCCGCGAGGCTGGCTGCGGACTACGAGATCGGCGGCGCTTCCTGCCTCTCGGTCCTCACCGACACCGAGTCCTTCGGTGGCTCGCCGGCCGACCTGCGTGCCGCCCGCGACGGCTGCGCGCTCCCGGTGCTCCGCAAGGACTTCACCGTCGCCGAGAACGACGTCCTCGACGCCCGCCTCATGGGCGCCGACTGCGTCCTGTTGATCGCGGCGGCCCTCGACGACGCGGAGCTCCGGGGGTTCCACGACCTGGCACTCGACATCGGTCTCGACGCGCTGGTCGAGATCCACGACGAGGCGGAACTCGAACGTGCGCTGGCCGTCGGGGCCACCCTCGTCGGCGTCAACCAGCGGGACCTGGTCACCTTCGCCGTCGATCACGACCGGGCGCGCCGGATGGCGGCCCTGTTCCCCGACCACGTGGTGTCGGTCGCCGAATCGGGCGTCCGGGGTCCCGAGGACGCCGCCGCGCTCGCTGACGCCGGCTATGACGCCGTGTTGGTCGGTGAATCGCTGGTGACGTCGGGTGACCCGGTTGCGGCCGTGGCGGCGTTGCGTTCGGCCGGCAGCACGTACTGACCGACCCGGACGGCGGGGCGATCTCGCTGCGGGATCGTCGGCACCGCCCGGTACCGTCACCGCTGTGTTCGTGAAGATCTGCGCAATCACCAACCCGGGTGACGCCGTGCTGGCGGCCGACGCCGGTGCCGACGCCATCGGCATGCTCTTCGCACCGTCTCGCCGTCAGGTCGACGTCGACGCAGCCATCGAGATCGCGGCGGCCGTGCCGGACCACGTCCTCACCGTCGGGGTCTTCCGTGACCACCTCGCGTCCGAGGTGATCGACATCGCCGGTTCGGTGGGACTCGACGTCGCCCAACTCCACGGGTCGGAGACGCCGGCCACGACCCGACAGGTCCGCCGACACGTGCCCTACGTGTTCCGGGCGTTGGCTGCCGGCGACCCACAGTTGGACTCGATCGACGAGCACGGCGCCGACGTCGTCCTCGTCGACGCCCCGACGCCGGGTGGCGGAGTGCCCTTCGACTGGAGCCTCGTGGGCGACCTGGGCGCCCGGCACCGTCTGCTGCTGGCCGGTGGGCTCCGGCCCGACAACGTCGCTGCCGCGATCGCCGCCGTCCGTCCGTGGGGGGTCGACGTCGCGAGCGGGACCGAGGCGTCGTTCGGCAAGAAGGACCCCGAGGCGCTGCGCCGCTTCGTCGTCGAAGCCCGCGCCGCCGGGGCCGACCTCCCGGCCCTCCATCCACCGCTCGCACCCGCCTCCGATCCAGACAGGACCACGATCTGATGACGGACACCACGTCCCCTT
>JBFIHN010000193.1:0-6784 GCA_041601775.1 Acidimicrobiales bacterium | reverse complement strand
GGTGAAGGGCACGGCGACCCAGACGACCGACAGCCCCAACAGGCGGGGCCAGTCGGCGCGGTCGATGCGCGCCCGCGCCCGGGGCACCACGTTGAGGACCACGGCGCCGAGCGTGATCCTCCCCCAGGTGATGAGCCCCGGTTCGATCGCATCGAGGGCGATCGAGATGAAGAGGAACGACGAACCCCAGATGAGGGAGATCGACGTGAAGAGGCCCCAGGCGGTCGGCGTGAACGCCACCTCGTCGGCGTTGGTGACGCCGGGCGACTCACGGGGGGTAGCGGTCACGTGCGCAGGCTACGAGGTGGCCGTGGTCACGGCTCGCTGGGTTCCACCGGGTCGCCGGGGTCCACGGGGTCGATGACCTCGTCGCGCGACGACCCCTCTTCACGGCGCACCCACATCACCCGCTGGGGGAAGGGGATCTCGATCGACTCCCGGTCGAAGCGGTCCTTCATCCGGCGGTTGAGTTCCCGGGTGACCTTCCACTGCTGGCCAGGCTGGGTCTTGATGACCAGGCGGATCGTGATGCCGTCGGCACCCAGCGACTGGACGCCCCACACCTCGGGTTCCTCGAGCATGTCGACCTTCCAGTCGTCGGCATGGAAGACCTCGTCGGCGACCTCCTTGACGACCTCCATGGCGCGGTCGAGGTCGGTGTCATAGGCGACGTCGATGTCGAGCAGTGCACGGGCCCACTGCTGGCTCATGTTGCCGACGCGACGGATCTCGCCGTTGGGGACGTGCCAGACGGTGCCGTTGACATCGCGCAGACGCGTCGTCCGGAGATTGACGACCTCCACCGTGCCCTCGGCCTCTCCCACGTTGATGACGTCGCCCACGCCGTACTGGTCCTCGGCGAGCATGAACAACCCCGACAGGAAGTCCTGCACCAACGACTGGGCACCGAAGCCGAGGGCCACGCCGATGACGCCGGCGCCGGCGATGAGCGGGGCGAGGTTGATCCCGACCTCGGCGAGGGCCATCAACGTGGCGATCGAGTAGATCACGATGCTGGCCACGCTCTTGAGCACCGACCCGATGGTCTCCGCCCGGGCCGCGGCCCGGAGCGGGTAGGACTCCTGGGTCGAGCGGAGCGCCCGGGGGGTCATCTTGACCAACCGCGCCTTGCGCTCGCGGGCCTGGCTGTCGGACAACTCGGCGGCCGACTTGCGGATCACCCTTCGGACGAAGCGGTTGACGAAGAACGCGACGACGAAGATCAGCAGGATCCGCAGCGGTGCGGTCGTCAGCCAGTCGGCGCCGCGGGCCACGACGCCGTTCTGCGTCCACTCGAAGACGTTGCGGCACACGAGGCCGGCTTCGTCGACCGACGCGACCTCGCAGGCCTCGCTGATGGCGTCGTCGGAGGCGTCGAAGAGTTGTCCGGGCAGTACGGGGAGTATCACAGCTTCCGACCGTATCGCCGGATCCTCGCGACACGAACGGCGGATAGGTTCCGGATCATGGCCGACGACCTGTTCCTCGGAGAGACCGTCGATCCTGCGGCGCACGAGCGAACGGGCGAGCGACTGGACTACGACCCCGCAGACCTCACGACGCACGGGGTCATCGTCGGCATGACCGGGTCGGGTAAGACCGGGCTCGGTGTCGTGCTGCTCGAGGAAGCCCTCCGCAACGGGATCCCCACGTTGGTCCTCGACCCCAAGGGCGACATGACCAACCTCGCGCTGCGCTTCCCAGGGCTGTCGAGCGAGGAGTTCGGCCCGTGGGTGCCCGCGGGTTCCGACGCCACCGAGACGGCGACCCAGTGGAAGGACGGGCTCGCGTCCTGGGGACTCGACGGATCGCACGTGGGGGCGCTCGCCGCGAACTCGAACGTGACCGTCTACACCCCCGGGTCCTCGGCCGGCGTGCCCCTCAACGTCATCGGTTCGCTCGCAGCACCGACCACCGACGACGAGGAGGCCATGAACGACGAGATCGAAGGCCTCGTCACCGGCCTGCTGTCGATGGTGGGGATCACGGCCGACCCGCTGTCGTCCCCTGAACACATCCTGCTCACCAACCTGGTGGCCCGGTCGTGGTCCGCCGGCACGTCGCTCGACATCGGGCAACTGGTCCACCAGGTCCAGGATCCGCCGATCCGCAAGCTGGGCGTACTCGAGCTCGAGTCGTTCTATCCCGCCCAGGATCGCACCACGCTGGCGATGAAGCTCAATGGCCTCCTGGCCTCGCCGTCGTTCGCCGCGTGGGCCGAGGGCGTCCCCATGGACATGGACTCCCTCCTCGCCACCGGAACCGGGCCTTCGGGAAGCGGCGCCACGTGTTCGGTGATCTACCTCGCCCATCTGTCCGAGGAGGAGCGCCAGTTCGTCGTCACCCTCCTGCTGTCGAAGCTCGTGACGTGGATGCGCAGCCAGTCGGGCACACCGAACCTGCGGGCGCTGGTCTACATGGACGAGGTGTTCGGCTACGTCCCACCCTCCGCCGCACCGCCGGCCAAGAAGCCGATCCTGACCATCCTCAAGCAGGCGCGGGCGTTCGGCGTGGGCATGGTGCTCTCGACCCAGAACCCCGTCGACCTCGACTACAAGGCGATCTCGAACGCCGGCACCTGGATGATCGGACGGCTCCAGACCGAGCGTGACGTCGCTCGACTGAAGGACGGGCTCGCCAACGCTGCCGGCGACGTCGACGTCGAGGCCCTCACCGGCACGATCTCCGGGCTCGGCAAACGCGAGTTCGTGCTCCACACGACCACGGGGACGGGGCCGAGGGTCTTCACCACCCGGTGGGCCATGGACTACCTGGCCGGTCCGCTGACCAAGGACCAGCTCGGCTCGCTGCCCGGGCAGCCCGACGAGGCCGCGGTCTCGTCCACCGCCACCTCCGACCGCGCGGCCACCGTGCCGGCTGCCGATCGTCCCGTCGAGGTCGGCGACGACGAGGTGACCGTCGCCCCCGAGGTCGCCGACGGCGTGACCGTCCGCTGGGTCGACCCGGCCGCGCCGTGGCTCCCCGAGGTCGGCGGCGACCCCGAATCGACGTCGTACCGGGCGGGCATCGCCGCCCGCGTCGAAGTGCTCTTCGACGAGACCAAGGCCGACCTGCGCCACTCGGAGGAGTTCGAGTGCGTGGTCGCCGACCTGGGCGACACGTTCGACGCCGACGAAGCGGTGACCGTCGACTACGACGACCGCGATCTGCGCGAGACCGCACCGGAGCGCGCCGTCTACGCGTTGGGCGACGCTCCGATCGGGACCAAGTCGTTCTTCACCGCGGCCGAGAAGGCGATCCGGGACAGGCTCTACCGCGACCAGACGCTGACGATCCAGGCCAACGTCGCGCTGAAGCTGTACTCCCGTCCGGGCGAGTCCGAGGAGGAGTTCGCCGCACGCTGCGCGGCGGCGGCCGACGCCGGTGCCGACGAGGACGCCGCCAAGATCCGCAAACGGGTCGAGTCCAAGATGAGCACCGTGCAGAAGGCCATCGAGCGCGAGCAGATCCGGATCGACGAACTGGAGGCCAAGGCCTCGGGCTCCAAGCAGCACGAGCTGATCTCGGGTGCCGGCGACCTGCTGGGCTCGCTGCTCGGCGGCAAGAGGTCGGCCAAGTCGATCCTCGGCAAGGTCAAGGGTGTGTCGTCACGACGCAAGCAGTCGTCGGCGGCCGCCGACCGAGTCGAGGCCGCACTCGCCAAGGTCGAGCAGAAGGAGATGGAGCTGGGCGACCTCGAGGCCGAACTCGCCGACGCCATCGCCGACATCGCCGCGGCGTGGGACGACAAGGCAGCCGAGATCAGCGAGATCGAGGTCGGTCTCGAGAAGTCCGACATCTCGGTCACCCAACTCGCCCTCATCTGGCTCCCCACCTGAGAATTTCGTTCGATCTCGCAACCGTTTCCGTGGATCGACGACAGATCCGAGTGGGGGTTCTTGTCCGTGGGCGTCGGTAGGTTCGATCAGGTGACCATGACCGCACCGCCCCGACCGTCGTTGGCCGATGTCGAACGGGAGCTGGGCGAGCACGTGCGTGCGCTGGCCGGTCCCGACGCCGTGCCCCGGCCCGACCAGATCGCCGCCGTGTCCGCCGTGGTGGCCCAAGGCCGACGGACGCTGCTGGTCGCTCGCACCGGGTTCGGGAAGTCGGCCGTCTACTTCTCGGCCACCCGGATGCTGCGCGACCGCGGATGGGGTCCCACGGTCGTGGTCTCCCCACTGCTGGCGCTGATGCGCGACCAGGTGGCCGCCGCCCGCAGACTCGGTCTGGCGGCCGAGACGATCAACTCCTCGAACACCGACGACTGGGACCGGATCGAGGACGCGATCAACGACGACCGCGTCGACCTGTTGCTCATCTCCCCGGAGCGGCTGGCCAACGCCGGGTTCCGCGAGCGGGTGTTCGACCTGATGCGGTCCCGGCCGATGGCGTTGGTGTGCGACGAGGCCCACTGCATCTCCGACTGGGGACACGACTTCCGCCCCGACTATCTCCGGCTGCGACGTCTGCTCGACGAACTCCCGTCGTGGACCCCGGTGCTGGCCACCACGGCGACGGCCAACCAGCGGGTCACCGACGACGTCGCGGCACAGCTCGGCGCCGACACCTTGGTCCTCCGCACCTCGCTCGATCGCGAGGCGCTCCACCTCTCGGTCATCGAATTGCCCGACGACGCCCACCGTCTGGCGTGGGTCGGCGAGCACCTCGACGAGATCCCGGGCTCGGGCATCATCTACACGCTCACCCAGCAACAGGCTGCCGAGACCGCCGCATGGCTCCGCCAACGTGGCCACGACGTCGAGGCCTACACCGGGGCGACCGAACCCGAGCGTCGGTTGGTGCTCGAGGACGAACTGCGGGCCAACCACCGAAAGGCGCTGGTCGCCACGTCGGCGCTCGGCATGGGTTTCGACAAGGGCGACCTCGCCTTCTGCGTCCATCTCGGACTCCCGCCGACCCCGGTCGCCTACTACCAACAGATCGGCCGAGCCGGCCGCGCCCTCCGACACGCCGAGGTCATCGCCCTTCCCCGACCGATCGAGGACGCCGCCATCTGGCGGTGGTTCGAACAGGTGAGCCTCCCCGCCGAGTCGACGTGCGACGAGGTCCTGCGCCAGCTGTCCACGACCCGGCCGACGTCGGTGCCCACCCTCGAGTCCGTGGTGAACCTGGGTCGGTCGCGACTCCAGACCCTGCTCAAGATCCTGGAGGTCGACGGTGCCATCACCGCCGTGAAGGGCGGCTTCATCCTGACCGACACCGGGTGGCGCTACGACGCCGACAAGGCCGAACGGCTCCGGACGCTGCGACGCGAGGAGTCCGACCAGATGCTCTCCTTCGCCGACCGGCCGGGGTGCCGCCTCCGCTTCCTGCGCGAGGCGCTCGACGACACCGAGGCCGCCGACTGCGGACGATGCGACCGGTGTCTGGGCTCGTCACCCGACCTGACCCTCGACCCCGGTCTCGTCGACGAAGCGACCCGTCACCTGCGATCCGGCGACGTCGGCATCGAGCCGCGTCGCCAGTGGCCGGCGAAGCTCGACGAGCCCAAGGGTCGGATCGCCGCCGACGACCAGGCCCGCTGGGGCCGCGCCCTGTGTCGCGTCGGCGACGGCGGCTGGGGGCCGGTGATCGACGAGGTCCTCCGCGGTGACCGTCTGCTCCACACCGACATGATCCGGGCCGTGGCCGGCGTGCTCAAGCGCTGGGACTGGGAGGAGCGTCCGGCCTGGATCTGTCCCGTGCCGTCTCGCCGTCGCCAGGGCGTGATCGACCGGCTCTGCGACGGTCTGGGTCAGCTCGGCACGTTGCCCGTGCACCCGGCGATCGTCCGCGTCGGCGACGCCGGCTTCCAAGCCGACCAGGCCAACTCCGCCCACCAGGTCGCCAATGTGTGGGGGAACGTGGCGATCGACCCGACGCTCCTCCCCGAACCGTCGCTCCTCGGCCGCCCGGTGCTGCTGGTCGACGACGAATGCGATTCTCGATGGACGCTCACGGTGGCCAACCACCTCCTCCGTCGGTCCGGCGCAGGGCCGGTCCTCCCCCTGGTTCTGCGCACCCGCTGATCGCATCGCCAACCGCCACTCCCGTCCCCAGATCGCGTTTCTGACACCGCGTCAGAAACTGGCAGACTGCTGGCGTGACCGACACCAACACGAGTTCTCGCGGCCCGCTCTCCGGGATCCGAGTCATCGAGTCGTCGATGCTCGGCCCCGGCGGCATCAGCACCCATCTCGCCGACCTCGGCGCCGACGTGATCAAGGTGGAGTCGCCGGCCGGCGACTACATCCGACAGATGTCGTGGCCGATCATCGAGGGCGAATCGCTCCTCCACTGGCACATCAGCCGGGGCAAGCGGTCGATCGTGCTCGACCTCAAGTCGCCCGAGGGCGTCGAGATCTACAAGGAGCTGGTCAAGGACGCGCACGTCGTCGTCGAGGCGATGCGGCCAGGGGCGTTGGAGCGACTCGGTCTCGGCTACGACGAGCTGCGCGCCGTGAACCCGGCCGTCGTCTTCTGCACCATCTCCGGCTACGGCTCCACCGGCCCATACAAGTCACTCCCGTCGCACGGCATCGCCTACGACACGTGGGCCGGCGTTGTGAAGCCCGAGTACGACGAGGAGGGGTTCCCCTTCATCCCCGAGCACGTCTCGATCGGCATCAACGCCGGACCCGTGTTCGGCGCGCTGGGCATCCTCGCCGGCGTCGTGCAGGCGCTGCAGACCGGCGAGGGCTGCCAGCTCGAGATCGCCCAGTCCGACGCGGCCGCCTCCATGGACTGGTTCCGTTCGGAGACCTACAAGGCCTACGAGCGT
>JBFIHN010000192.1:0-6814 GCA_041601775.1 Acidimicrobiales bacterium | reverse complement strand
GCCAGGTCGGTGTCGGTCGCATGGAGGTGCACGGTCTCGCCGTCGCCGGTGATGCCGCGCCGCTTGGCATGGGGCAGGAACGTGTCGGCCATCTCCTCGACGCCGTCGATCGCCAGGCCGACGTCGATCGGCGTCGGGGTGGTGTAGGCAGCCTGGGCGTCCCAGCGGTGGACGGCCGCCTCCTGGGCCATCCGTCGGAACCAGAACGCCGATCGTTCCGCGCCCGCCCAGTTGGGACGGTGCTCGGCAGGGTCGACGACGAGGAGTTCCTCATAGAGCCGGTCGGCGGCCGCGCCGAAGGCCGCGATGCGATCGACGTCCTCGGCCGGCGGGTCGAACGGCACGATCGCGGATCCCGGCTCGGCACGGAGTTGCGCGGTGGCGAAACGCAGGACGCCTTCGTGGTGTCCGAGGAGGTCGGCGACCGTCCACCCGGGGCAGGCGGCCACCGGTTCCCCGAGGGCCTCGGTCGGCGTCGCGACGAGGGCGTCGAGATCGGCCCGGAGGAAGTCGAGGTACGCGGTGGGTTCCATCACGGCTCGCACGGTATCGGCGCACCTGCGCCGCCCACGGGCGCCGTTCTCCACAGGAGTTCCACACCTGTGATTACATCGATGTGGTTTCCCACAGGTGGGGACGGACAGTGGACAACGAAGACCTCGGGTTGTCGTTTTCGGCGCGCGCCTGCGAAACTTGTCGACTGCTCGCACCGGAGCGCGCATCTGTTCGCGCCCAACCGGGATCTCGAAGGAACGCCACGCATGTCCAACATCTGTCAGGTCACCGGCCGCAAGCCCAGCTTCGGCAAGACCATCTCCCACTCGCACCGCCGCGGGAACCGTCGGTGGACGCCGAACATCCAGAAGCAGCGCTTCTGGGTCGAGTCCGAGAAGCGCTGGGTCAGCCTCACCGTCTCGGCCAAGGGCATCAAGACGATCAACAAGAAGGGCATCGACGCCGTCCTGGCCGACATGCGCCGCAAGGGAGTGAAGGTCTGATGCCGAAGAACGACAAGCGCCCGATCATCAAGCTCAAGAGCACGGCCGGCACCGGGTTCACGTACGTGACCCGCAAGAACAAGGTCAACACTCGTGAGCGCCTCGAACTGAAGAAGTTCGACCCGGTGGTCCGCCAGCACGTCATCTTCAAAGAAGAGCGCTGATCTCGGGCGATGACCTGAGCTCGCACGAGCTCGTCGACGTCGTCGACACCGACGACGCAGTCGTCGGACAGATCACCCGGGCCGAGATGCGTCGCACCGGCGCACGTCACCGCGCCACCTACGTCATCGTGCGCACCACCGATGGCGGTGTGGTGGCGCACCGGCGCGCTGACTGGAAGGACATCTGTCCCGGTTGGTGGGACCTGTGCTTCGGTGGCGTCGTCGATGCCGGCGAGGACTGGGACACGGCGGCGGCACGCGAGCTGGCCGAGGAGGCGGGGATCGACGGCCCGCTCCGTCACCTCGGTACCGACCGCTACGACGCGCCCGGTGTCGGCATCAACTGCGGCGTGTACGACATCGTCCACGACGGCCCCTACCCGTGTCCCGACGGCGAGGTCGTCGAGACCCGGGTCGTACGACCCGACGAGCTCGCCGAGTTCCTCGCCACCCACGACGTCTGTCCGGACTCGCTCGCTGTCGTGGTTCCGCGACTGTGATCTGAGCCGGGCTCGCTCGAGGGACCTCGTCGGCGGTCTCGTCAGCGGCCTGGTCCATGAGTCCGCATCTCGACCGTCGAGTGCACCGGTCCTGTGGTTGGATGACGCTCGCATGGCAGACATCGGCGCACCACCCGGCATGATCGACGTCGACGGACTCCGCTCCCTCGTCGCCGGGGGCGCGGTCGACACCGTGATCGTGGCGTTCCCCGATCTCTACGGTCGCCTGGTCGGCAAGCGGCTCGACGCCCGCTTCTTCCTCGAGGACCCGGCGGGCGGCACCCATGTGTGCGACTACCTGTTCACGGTGGACATGGAGATGGAACCGGTCGACGGCTACGCCTTCACCGACTGGGCGCAGGGGTACGGCGACGTGCACCTCGTGCCCGACCTGGCGACGCTGCGGATCTGCTCGTGGCTGCACCGCACCGCCATGGTGCTCTGCAGCGTCGAGCGCGGTCACGAGCCGGTCGCGATCGCACCCCGTTCGATCCTCGACCGCCAACTCGTTCGGGCAGCAGACTCCGGCTACCACGCGCTGGCCGCCAGCGAGCTCGAGTACTTCCTCTACCGCAACGACTACGTCGCCGCCGCCCGGGACGGCTACCGCGACCTCACGCCGGCCGGTTGGTACATCGAGGACTACCACCTGCTCCAGGGCACGCGTACCGAGGACGTCAACGGCGCCTTCCGTCGCCACCTGGCGGCATCGGGGATCCCGGTCGAGTCGACCAAGGGGGAGTGGGGCCGCGGACAGCACGAGGTCAACATCTCCTACGCCGACATCCGCACGATGGCCGACCGCCACGTGGTCCTGAAGCACGCCTGCAAGGAGATCGCCGAGTCGCTCGGCTCGGCCGTGACCTTCATGGCCAAGCCCGACGCCGCCGAGGCCGGCTCGTCGTCGCACCTGCACCTGTCGCTGTGGCGCTCGAACGCCAACGTCTTCAACAGCGACGAGACGTTCCGGCACTTCCTCGGCGGTTGGATGGCCCACGCCGCCGACCTCATGGTCTGCCTCGCCCCGACCGTCAACTCCTACAAGCGCTACCAGTCGCAGTCGTGGGCACCCACCGCGGTGGCGTGGTCGAACGACAACCGGACGACGGGCTTCCGGATCGTGGGCGAGGGTCCCGGCAAACGGATCGAGTGCCGGATCCCCGGCGCCGACGTGAACCCGTACCTCGCCTACGCCGCCGCGCTGGCCAGCGGGCTGGACGGCATCGAGAACGGGACCGAGCCGCCCCCGATGTTCGAGGGCGACGCCTACTCGGCCGCCGACCTCCCGGCCGTGCCCCGCACCCTGGCCGAGGCCGTCGACCGGTTCGAGCAGTCGGCCTTCGCCCGCACGGCGTTCGGCGACGAGGTCGTCGACCACTACAGCCACTTCTTCCGGACCGAGGTCCACGCCTACGACGCCGCGGTCACCGACTGGGAACGCCGGCGTTACTTCGAGCGGATCTGACGTGGCGCGGCCGCTGGTCGGGATCACCACCTACCCGCAGAACGACCGGGGCCGCTACGAGCTCCCCGACGAGTACGTCGCCTGCGTGCGTCGAGCGGGCGCCGATGTCGTGCTCCTGGCCCCTGGTGCGGGCGTCGACGGGGTCGTCGGACTCCTCGATCGCCTCGACGGGCTGGTCCTCGCCGGCGGCGGCGACCTCGACCCGGCGACGTACGGCGGCACCACCCACGAGACCGTCTACTCGCTCGACGCCGCACGCGACACCGATGAGCTCGCGATCGTGCACGAGGTGCTGGCGCGCGCAATGCCGACGTTGGCGATCTGTCGTGGCTCCCAGGTGCTCAACGTCGCCCTCGGCGGGACCCTGCATCCGCATCTGCCCGACGTCGTGGGCGAGACGGTGATCCATCGCGACGCCGAGGCCATCGAGCGGGGTCTTCCCGGTCCGGTGCCGCACGAGGTGTCGGTCGAGGCCGGCTCGCTGGTCGCCGAGGTCATGGGCGCAACCGAGGTCACCCCGATGAGCTGGCACCACCAGGCGATCGACCGGCTCGGCGAGGGACTCCGCGCCGTGGCCTGGGCGCCCGACGGCACGGTCGAGGCCACCGAGCACGAGTCGCATCGTTGGCTGGCCAGCGTCCAGTGGCACCCTGAGCTGTCGGCCGAGTCCGACCCCACCCAACAACGACTGTTCGACGCGCTGGTCCGCGTCGCCGACGGACACGAAGGACGGAACGCGTGAAGCTCCAGTGGAAGGTGGCCATCGTCACCGGCGCAGCCAGCGGCATCGGGGCGCACTCCGCCCGCCTCTTCGCCAGTGAGGGCGCGACCGTGCTGTGCGTCGACCGTGATCACCACGGCGCCAACGCCGTGGCCAACGAGATCACCGCGGCAGGAGGTCGGGCCAAGGCGCTGACCGTCGACATCTCCTCCGAGGACGAGGTGCGCGGCATGGTCGACACGACGGTCGAGGAGTTCGGCCGTCTCGACGTCCTGTTCAACAACGCCGGCGTGATGTTGCCCACCGACGGCGATGCCGAGGAGACCAACGAAGACGTCTGGGACACCACGTTGGCCATCAACGTCAAGGGCGTGTGGCTCGGCTGCAAGTACGGGATCCCGGCCATGCGCGACACCGGCGGCGGCTCGATCATCAACACCGCCAGCTTCGTCGCCGTCGTCGGCGCGGCCACCGCGCAGCTCGCCTACACCGCCTCGAAGGGAGCAGTGTTGGCCATGACCCGCGAACTCGCGGTGATCCACGCACGCGAGAACATCCGGGTCAACGCGCTGTGCCCCGGGCCGCTCGAGACCAAGCTGCTCATGGACTTCCTCGACACCGAGGAGAAGAAGCAGCGGCGGCTGGTCCACGTGCCCATGGGACGGTTCGGCCAAGCCGAGGAGATGGCCAAGTCGGCGCTGTTCCTGGCCAGCGACGACTCGAGCTACATGACCGGGTCGACGTTCCTGGTCGACGGCGGCCTCACCAGTGCCTACGTCACCCCCGAGTAGCGCAGCCGGTCCGGATCACGACAGCAGGGCCATGTACGCGGCCATCGCGAGCGTGCCGCCGCGCTGGTCGCCCATGAGTTCGGGTGCCATCCGGTTCATGACGTAGGCGAACGACAGCCGCGCGTCGAGGTCGATGATCGCCAGCGATCCGCCCCAGCCACCCCAGAACAGCGTTCGGGGGTTCGGCAGTGGCAGGAGGTCGTTGGGGAGGCCGAAGCCCATGCCATAGGTGAAGTCGGCGTCCATCACCTGGTCGTGGCCCGAGATCTGGGGGACGAGCGCGGCCTCGAGGGTGTCGGGACCGAGCAGCGTCACGTCGTCGACCGAACCACCGCAGGCCATCGCCGCGTGCACCCGGGCCACCGACCGCGCGTTCCCGGTGCCGCCGGCGGCGGGGATCTCCGCGCCGCGCCACTCGCGGGTCACGGTCTCGGTCGCGTCCATCGGACAGCTCAGGAGGACGCGTCCGCTCATCGTTGCCGCGGCGTCGGGTGTCATGTCCGCCATCCGGTCGGGCGGGGGGACCAGGTCGCCGACGCGGTGGTCGTGCACGGCGTCGAGTCCGATGTGGAAGTCGGCGCCGAGCGGGCCGGCCACCTCGTCACGGAAGAAGGTCCCGATCGAGCGACCGGTCACCCGGCGCACGATCTCTCCCTGGAGGAATCCCTGGGTCACGGCGTGGTAGCCCATCTGGGTGCCGGGATCCCACCACGGGGTCTGGGCCGCGAGGTGCGCGACCGTCGCGTCCCAGTCGTAGAGCGCCGCGACCGGGATCGCCGGGTCGAATCCCGCGACGCCCGAACTGTGGCTCATGACGTGCTTGACGAGGACACCCTCCTTGCCGTTCGCGGCGAACTCCGGCCAGTAGGTCGCGACGGGTGCCTCGAAGTCGACGAGCCCACGATCGGCGCACATCAAGACGGACAGCGCAGCCATGGTCTTCGTGGTCGAGTACACGTTGACGATGGTGTCCTCCTCCCACGGGTCACCGGCGGGATTCCGATCGCCTGCCCACAGGTCGACGACCGGCTTCCCGTCGACGGTCACCGCGACGGACGCGCCCACCTCGAGCCCTGCCTCGAAGTTGGCGGCGAAGGCGTCGCGGACGGCGGCGAATGCGGGATCGGTCGTTCCGTGGATCTCGGGCATGGCGGCAGCGTGGCACAGCGACCGATGCGGTGCCCGCCGTGCGATAGGCCTGTGGCGGTGGACGCCGACACGACCGGACCGACGCTCGAAGGCGTGCGGGTCCTCGACCTGACCCAGTACCTGGCCGGTCCTGCCTGCACCCGGATGCTGGCCGAGATGGGTGCCGAGGTCATCAAGGTCGAGGCCGCGCCGTTCGGTGACCCGAGCCGGGCCTTCACCCCGCGCCGGAACCGCCGGGCCGGGTTCTTCGTCCAGCAGCACCGCGGCAAACAGAGCGTCTGCCTCGACCTCCGCTCCGACGCCGGCATCGCCGTCGTGCGTGCCCTCGCCGACGAGGTCGACGTGGTCGTCGAGAACTTCAGCCCCGGGGTGATGGACCGCAAGGGTTGGGGGTACGCAACGCTGGCGGCGACCAACCCCGGGTTGATCATGGCGTCGGTGTCGGGTTTCGGTCAGACCGGCCCGCTGCGCGACAAGCCGGCGTTCGACTTCGTCGCCCAGGCCTACGCCGGGGTCATGCACATGACCGGCGACCCCGACGGGCCGCCCACCTTCGTCGGCATCGGCCTGGCCGACACCGGCGCAGGCGTCCACGCCTTCGGCGCCATCGGCATGGCCCTCTTCCACCGCGAGCGCACGGGCAGGGGCTGCCACATCGACGCCTCGATGGTCGACTCGCTCGTCCACCTGCACGAGACCGGGATCTACGCACCGTCGATCACCGGGCCGTCCGCGGACGGCGACGCCGACGAGCCCTACGTCCCCATGCGCGCCGGCCGTCACTACCAACCGTCGGCGCCCGGCGCCGGCTACCGGTCGCCGGAGGGGTGGATCGTCGTCTTCTGCACCCAGGGTCAGATCGACGGTCTGTGGCGCGCCCTCGGCCGACCCGAGCTCGGCGACGACGACCGCTTCCGGACCAACGACGGTCGCCTCGCCCACCGCGACGAGCTCACCGCCCTCATCGAGGACTGGATGGCGACCTTCGCCTCCGATGCGGCGGTCCTCGCCGCGCTCGACGCCGAG
>JBFIHN010000191.1:0-6819 GCA_041601775.1 Acidimicrobiales bacterium | reverse complement strand
GAGTGCGTGGGCGGGCCCGTTGGCGTGACAGGTCGACAGCGACCCGTCGTGGCCGGTGTTCATGGCTTGGATCATGTCGAGGGCCTCGCCGCCGCGGACCTCGCCCACGATGAGCCGGTCGGGGCGCATCCGGAGCGCGTTGCGCACCAGCTCCCGGGTGGTGACGGCGTCGAGCCCGTCGGCCGTGGCCGGTCGACCCTCGAGGCGCACGACGTGGCGTCCGGGCAGTCGGAGCTCGGCCGCGTCCTCGACGGTGACGATGCGCTCGCCGTCGGCCAGGTGCTGGCACAGCGCGTTGAGCAGGGTGGTCTTGCCTGCGCCGGTCCCCCCGGACACGACGATCGACCGTCGCGCCTCGACGGCCGACACCAGCAGCCTGGCGACGTCGGCCGTCGCGAAGTCGGTGAGGGGCAGGGTACGTGCGGCGAAGCGCCGCACCGTGACGTAGGGCCCGTCGACGGCCAACGGCGGCATGGCGATGTGGACACGCGACCCGTCGGGGAGTCGGGCGTCGACCAACGGGGTCCGTCGATCGGCGCGCAGGCCGAGAGGGGCCACGACCCGCTCGACCAGTTGACGGACGGCGTCGTCGTCGAGCGAGAGGCCGGTCGAGCGAACGATGCCCCGGGTCTCGATCCACACGGGTCCGGGGCCGTTGACCATGACCTCGGTGATCGTGTCGTCGGCGAGCAGGTCGTCGAGGAGACCGAACCCCTGCATGCGGGCCCGGACCCGCCGGGTGACCGCGGCGACGGTGGCTTCGTCGACCAGCGGTGCGTGGGCTCGGACCACGGCGTCGATCGCTGCGGCGTCCGTGCCCACATCGGCGTCGAGCACGTCGCGATGGACGCGGTCGTCGAGCCACACCCCGTCGCTCGCCGCACGGTTCACGACGCCAACCGCCCGTTCCCGGATCGGAACGCCCGCATCAGGGCGCGAGGCATGCGGGTGGCGAGCAGGCCCGAGTCGACCGCGCGGGCGATGGCGGGATCGACGGTGACCCGCGTCCGTACCGGTGCGCCGAGGGCGTCGGCCACGTCGTCGACGCCGAGCGCCCGCTGGGGTTCGCGGACCAGTGCCACCTCCGTGGGAGCGAGGTCGATCGCGTCCAGTCGCCGGACCGCGAGATAACACGCTCGGGTGACGAGGATGCTCCGCACCGCCCGGCGGGCGACGGCGCGCCCGGCCGGACCGGGACGTGATCCGCAGTCGACGATCACCGTGTGCGGCGACCGGGCCAACAACTCGGCGAGCACCACGGCTCGGTCGGCGTCGAGGGGGCCGACGCCCCGACCGATCAACTGGAGGTTGGGCCCGATCGGATGGGCGATGCGGTCGAGGGCGTCGGCGGGCACCGTGGTTCCTGCCGCGAGCCACTCGGCGACCCCGGCATCGGGCTCGGTGGTGCCCAGCGCGCCGGGGAGGTCGCCGTCGAGGTCGACGAGCAGCGTGGGTGTGGTCGCTGCGGCGCGCAGCGCATGCGCGGCGGCCAGGACGGTGGCGCCACTGCCACCCTTGGCCGCCCAGTAGGCGATGAGCACGGCGATCCCCTTCGATGACCGGGCCGCTCGGCGGCGGGTCGACGGGGGAAGTACGACACGCTCGAGGTGGCGTCGCGGTGGAATGCACCGGAACCACAGGAGAACAATCGAGAACGTAACAGAGGCGCGTGGCGGAGGCAACGGGTCGCGGCCGTATCCTTCGCTCCTATGGTCGATTCGGTGGAAGCCGCGTTCTTCGATCTCGACAAGACGGTCATCGCCCGCCCGTCGATGGTCGCCTTCGGCGGATCCCTCCGTCGCGAGGGATTGGTGTCGCGTCGCCTGCTCCTGCGCGCGCTGTGGGCGCAGCTGATCTACCTGACGCTCGGCGCCGACGAGGCCCGCCTCACCAAGGTCCGCGACGCAGCGTTGCGGGTCTCGAAGGGATGGGAGCAGAGCAAGATCTCCGCGCTGGTCCGCGAGACCCTGGCCGAGGTCGTCGACCCCATCGTCTACGACGAGGCGCTCGAGTTGATCCGCATGCACCAAGACGCTGGCCGCAAGGTCTTCATCGTCTCGGCTTCACCCGAGGAGATCGTCGCCCCGCTCGCCCAGTACCTGGGCGCCGACGAGGCCATCGCCACCCGGGCCGTGCTCGATGCTGACGGTCGCTACACCGGTGACGTCGAGCTGTACTGCTACGGACCGGAGAAGGCCCGGATCCTGCGGGAGGTCGCAGCACGCGACGGGATCGACCTCTCGGCGTCGTACGCCTACTCCGACTCCGCCACCGACGTGCCCATGTTGGCTGCGGTCGGCCACGGCGTGGCGGTCAACCCCGACCGAGAGCTGGTACGGGCGGCGAAGGAGAACGGTTGGGAGATCGTCAACTTCTCCAACCGGGTGCCGTTGCGGGACCGGGTCGAGATGCCCTCGGCCGCTGCGCTCGGCGTCGGCTCGCTCGTGGTTGCCGGTGGCGCAGCCGCCGCGGGCGCCGGCTACTGGTACTGGCGCGAGCAGGCCAAGGTGGCGCCGCCGCCGGCGTCGTGGATCGAGCAGGCCCGTCGCACGCTCGCCGACCGGTTCTGAGATCGGGCGCCGGACGTCTCAGACGTGGCGGGCCTTCTTGGCGGCGACGACGGTGAGGACGACGAGGGCGATGACGAGGATGCGCTTCTTCATGTGGGGGGAGCGTACGCCTCGGCTCTGACTGGTCGCGAGGGCGACCGCTAGGGTCCGTGCTCCCCCGGGAGGTGTCCGAGTACCTGGTGGGCTCCGCCGCCTTCAAAGCGGTTGGCACGGGCGATCCCCGTGCGGCGGGTTCGATTCCCGTCCACCTCCGCCATCACATGGGGGTGTTCTCGCTGCGCTGCGAGCACCCCCACGTGCACGGAGCCGGGTTGCGTCCGCTGGTCGGCCGGTCGCTGGCGCTCCCTCCGGGCCGCGTTGCGGTTGCTCCCCTCGCTGGGCTGCGAGCACCGCCACGTGCACGGAGTCGGGTTGCGCCCGCTGGTCGGCCGGTCGCTGGCGTTCAGACGGCCAGGAGGTCTCTTGCGTCGCATTCGAGGCTGGGGTGGCGCAGCTTGCTGATCGCCTTGGCCTCGATCTGGCGCACCCGTTCACGGGTGAGGTGGAAGTGGTCCCCGACGGCCTCGAGCGTGCGGGGTTCGCCGCGGTCGAGTCCGTAGCGGAGTCGCAGCACCTCGCGTTCGCGTTCGTCGAGGTGTACGAGCATCATCTCGACCTCGGCCGGCAGCAACGTCGCGGCGACGGCATCGAAGGGAAGGGGTGTGGTCGTGTCCTCGACGGTGTCGCCGCGTTCCATCTCACCCTCCTCGCCCAGTGGTTCCGACAGCGAGAGTGGCTCGCTCCCGTACCGGATGGCGTCGAGGATCTTGGGCTCCGGCAGGTCGAGCTCGACCGAGAGGTCGTGCAGCGTGGCCGGTCGCCCGAACTGTGCTTCGAGCCGGCCCCGGGTCTTCTGTACCTGGGTGACGACGTCGCCGGCGTGGACCGGCAGGCGGATCGTGCGCCCGGTGTTGGCGATGCCGCGGGTGATCGCCTGGCGGATCCACCATGTCGCGTAGGTCGAGAACTTGAAGCCCTTGCGCCAGTCGAACTTCTCGACGGCGTGGATCAGGCCGAGGTTCCCTTCCTGGACCAGGTCGAGCAGCGGGAGTCCGCTCGCCTGGTATCGCTTGGCGATCGAGACGACGAGTCGGAGGTTGGCGAGGACGAACTGTCGGTGGGCGGCCTCGCCCCGCCGGACCGTGCGTCGCAGGGCGGCTCGTTCCCGCGGATCGGTGATCGTGGCGGACGCGAGCCGCTCGGCGGCGTCGACGCCGGCCTCGATCTGCTGGGACAGGCGGACCTCGTCCTCCTTGGTCAGGAGGGAGTAGCGACCGATGTCGCGAAGATAGAGCCGGACCAGATCCTCGTCCTCACGGCTGCCCCGATCGTCAGACACCCGACGAACCTCCTTGTCGGCCACCTCGCGCCCCTACCATGACGGTCGCTTGCCTCCATGATACGCCGGAGGTCAAGGGCCCAAAGGGTATGAATAGGCTTGAAATCGCACGGGTTCGAGCGAACACCGACGACGTGGGGAGCGCCGATGGCGGACGAGACCGATGGCTGACGAGATCGACACCACGATCGTGACCATGGTGTTCGACACCACGGATCCCGACCATCTGCTCCCGATCCTGGCCAAGTACGTCGTCCTCACGCGCGGTCATCGGGGTTGTCGGAACGTCGATCTCACCCGGTCCGTCACCAAGGTCGATCGCTACGTGATCATCCAGAAGTGGGACTCACCCGGGGCCCAGGCGGCACACTTCGACTCCGCCGACATGGTGGAGATGGCCCAGGCATGCGCCGGTGTGCTCGCCGCACCGCCGGCGATCGACCTCCTCGAGGGCATCTCCGCCCACGATCTCGCCTGACCCACCCCGCCCACGGATCGTTCTGGGTGCGCGATCGGGATCTCTCACGTACCGATCGCGCACCCAGAAGCGGTGGGGGGCGTGCCGAGGAGCGGTGGAGGGGCGTGCCGAGGAGCGGGAGACGCGCACTGTCGGGGCGCCGTGGCGGTACGGTCGGCGGGGTGCCCCGGTACACGCCGCCTTCTGATCACGACCACGACCCGTCCCGACGGCGGCGCCCGTTGTCGGTACGGATCGGCGTGTGGGTACTCCTCGTCGGCGTGATCGCGCTCGTGTTCGCCGACGTGTTGGCGGCGCTGCTCTAGCCGGGTTCAGCGGTTCCCGCGGTTGTGCGAGATCGGCCGGAACGACCGTTGCTTCGCCTTCCCGACCTTGCCCGACAACTCGGCCTGTTGGGGCCCGGCAGGCAGTTCGGGTCCGGTTCGTTCGGTCTTGGCCTTCTTCTCCGGCGGCTTCGTGCCCTTGGCCGTCGTCCGTCCGGAGGACTTCTTCTTGCGTGTAGACATCGCGTCTCCTCTCGTGCACCTGGGCCGGGGTGGCCGACAGGTCGGATGGGTACGTCGAGCTACTTCTTCATGCCCATCACGTTACGCCAGGGGTGCGGTGGCTGCGCGCGGGTTTCTCTCGTCGGCCCGGCGGCCGTAGAGGACATGGCGTTCGAGTCGGTGGCCGGGAAGGTTCGGATGGTCGAACTCCTGACGGAACGTGAGGCCGATCTTGTCCATGACCCGCCGCGACGGCAGGTTCTGCACCGCAGTGAACGAGACGACGTCGTCGAGGCCGATCCGGTCGAACGCATGGGCCAACACGCGTGTCGCTCCCTCCGTCGCATACCCCTGCCCCCAGGCGTCGGCGGCCAGCCGCCAGCCGATCTCGACGCAGGGCACGAAGTCCGCGTCGAAGACCGGGACCGACAGCCCGATGAACCCGATGAAGGACCCGCTCGCGCGCACGTCGACGGCCCACAACCCCCAGCCCCGAGCGTCGATGATTGCCGAGTGCCGGTCGACGAAGGCATCCGACTCGGCCCGCGACAACGGCGCGGGGAAGTGCTCCATCACGACCGGGTCGGCGTTGAGTGCGGCGAAGGGATCCCGATCGGACTCGGTCCACTGGCGCAGCACCAGCCGCTCGGTCTCGATCAACGCATCACGCGGGCTTGCGGTCGAGCTTTCCCGGGTTGGCGGCGGCGGCTTCGTCGCTGAGCGCAGCGAGCTGGGCCCAGGTCAAGTCGGTGCCTTCCCACAGTCGGTCGAAGACGCGATCGGCCACGTCGGTGAATCCGTGCCGGTTCCGGAAGTCGTAGATCCACCGTTGGCGGTTGGCGCCATAGCCGAGGCGGACCAGACGGCCGACGGTGTAGATGTCCCAGGCCGTCCGGTGCTCCTGGGACAGGTCGCCGTCGTCGGCCGGATCGCCGAAGGCGTCGCTGCGACGGTCGGCGGCGCGCAGCAGGTGTCGTCCGAGCATGTCGGTGGCGTTGGCGCGGCTGAACTGGCGGAACTTCTTGGCGTCTTCGAGCGCGCCCGACTCGGCCCAGATGTGCACGGGGTCGATCGACTCGAGGCGGCTGCGGCCGAGCGGGACGGTCTCGTCGACCTCGATCTCGATGTCGACGTCGTCGAGCCCGACCTTCGCGGCCAGTTCGTCGACCAGGTCCGCGATGACGTCGGCGTCGTAGTCGACCATGGTGAACGTCGACGGGGTGACGGTGGTGGTCAACCTCAGACCCCCGACGGAGCGCCCGAAGCCGAAGCAGTGGCCTCCCGGGCCAGGCGACCACGTTCCTCGACCTCGGCGCGGGCCTCACGTGACAGCTCGGCGATCTCTTCCATCTCGGCGTCGTCGAATCCGGCGAGCTCACGGAAGCGGCGGGCGAGCTGGACGGGGTTGTCGTCCTCCTCGCCGCGGAAACCGCCGAAGGAGAACAGCTTGTCGACGACCTTCTGGAACTCGAGCGCCTTCTTCTGACGCTCCTTGTCGTTCACCGTCATCTTGCGGAGCCAGTCGGAGCCCATCTTCACGTGGGTCACCTCGTCGGCCAGCATCCAGTCCTCGCAGAACTCGAGCACCGGGTCGCCGGCCAGGTCACCGAACTCGCGCATGGTGTTGAACACGTCGATCGCCAGGCCCTCGAGCGCCCGGTTGACGCCGGTGAGGCGCAGCACCGGGTCGGGGTTGCAGGCCGCCTGGAACAGGAAGGCGTTCTCGGAGAACTCGCCGATCTCGGTGCCCATCCAGTCGGAGAGCTTCACGCTGATCTCACAGTGGCGGGCTTCGTCCCAGCACTGGCGGGCCATGTCGAGCTTCAACTCGAAGGGCACGTCGTCCTCGCCCTTGCCGACCTCGAAGTCGTAGCAGGTGCGCCCGGCGCCCTCGAGCGCCTGGATCTC
>JBFIHN010000190.1:0-6851 GCA_041601775.1 Acidimicrobiales bacterium | reverse complement strand
GATCGGGACGCTGAGCGTCCCGATCGCGCACCCAGAACGAATGCGGGCGGTGGGTCAGGACGAGGCGCGGGTCCGGCGGAGGAGCGGATCGGCGGTCGCGAGGGCGCGGTCGGCGATGCGGAGCACACGACCCGCGGCACCGGGAGTGTCGTTGTCGACGAGATTGCCCATGACCGCCAGCGTGATGTTGGCGATGGCCTCGGTGCCGACGGCGACCCGGAGACCGTTGCGGAGGATCCACGGGTGGCCGATCAGGAAGGAGAACCGGCGACCCGTGCGGAGGAAGGCGTCGAAGCGCTCGCCGATCTCGCGGTCGTACTTCTCCGGAGCCGTCGCCGGGTCGGCGAGGAACAACTGGGAGGCCAACATCCCCGACTCGAGTCCGTAGTCGATGCCCTCACCGTTCATGGGGTTGATGAGCCCCGCGGCATCGCCGATCGCGACCCAGCCGGGGCCATGACGCTTGACCGAGCTCATCGGGAGGCGCCACGCACGGGGACGCTCGAGGTAGTCGCCGTCGAGGCCCCACTCGTCGCGGACCAGCGCGCGGTAGTCGTCGAGCAACGTGTTCAGGTTCAGTTCGTTGAACCGCTTCATGGTCGACAACGCACCCACGCCGATGTTCACCGTTCCGTCGCCACACGGGAACATCCACCCGTAGCCGGGGACGGCGGTCCCGTGACGGTCGCGCAGGGTGAGGCACGCCTCCAGGTGGCGGTCGAGATGCCGCGGCGTCTCCAGATAGGCACGGATGGCGAGACCGAACGGCTCGTCGGGATCGCGTTCCGCACCCAGCATCCGGGCGGTCTTGCCCTGGGCGCCGGCCGCGACGACCGTGAGGTCGGCACCGATCCGACGGGATCCGGCCTCGACGCCGATGACCCGGTCCCCGTCCATGATCGGAAGCGCCGTGGTCTCGTAGACGAGTTCGGCGCCGGCCTTGTCGGCCACGTCGACGAGATGCGCGTCGAGTCGGCGGCGCGGCCAGACGGCGCCGTGCGACGGGAAGCGACCGTGGGAGGGCCACGGCAGCTGGCGACGCTGCTTGCCGGCGATCATCCGCAAGCCGTCGATGCGATGCACGCCCTCGGCGTCGAGGTCGACGGCCAGGTCCTGCAGCGCGGCCACGGCTCGCGGCGTGAGGCCGTCGCCACAGACCTTGTCGCGTCCGTACTTGCCCTTCTCGAAGACGATGACCTTGGCGCCGCCCCGCGCCGCCTGGATGGCCGCAGCAGCGCCGGCGGGGCCGCCACCGATCACGGCGACGTCGTAGTGCTCGTTCAGGCCGATCTCCACGCCGCCATTGTCGCCCGAATGCGCGGCGAACCCACAGTCGCCACGGCGGTCACAGCACCATCTCGACCATGGCCACCCGTTCGTCGCCCCCGTAGGGGGCGATCTCGTCGACGACCGCGAACCCACGACGACGGTGGAACGCGAGCGACCGGGGGTTGGCCGGCACGGTGTTCACCTCGGCGCAGACCACCGGCCGACCCGACGCCCGAGCCCAGGTCTCGAAGTCGTCGTAGAGCGCTGCGGCGGCGCCGAGACCCCGGGCGGCGGGCTGGAGCGCGATCCGGTCGACATAGGCGAAGCGACCATGACGCTGGGCGAACCACTGGTAGTTGGGGCTCGTGTAGGCGACGCCCTCGCCCAGGCCCACGAACACGCCGACGATGACGTCATCGAGCTCGACGAGTCGGAATCGATCGGCGGCAGCCAGGAAGAGGTCGACGCGAGCGACGTCGAGCGGCCCCACCTCGGGCTCGTTCGCCGCGTTGACCGCGACGATCGACTCGATGTCGTCCACGGCCACGTCACGGATCACCCAATCGGTCACGGCGAGGGAGCCTGGCAGAATCGCCCGCCGTGACCGAACCCCTGTACTTCGAGGACATCCACGTCGGCGTCGCCCACGAGTGGGGTGCCTACGAACTGACCGAGACCGAGATCATCGAGATGGCCACCCGGTTCGATCCACAGCCGTGGCATCTCGACCACGACGCAGCCAAGGACTCGGTGTTCGGTGAGCTCGTGGCCTGCGCGTGTCATCTCCAGTGCGTCATGTCGGCCCTCCACTTCGAGAACCCGCGGCCCATGGCGCTCGCGGCCGGCCTCGGTCAGAAGGGCGGCCGCTTCGCTGCTCCCGGACGGATCGGCGACGTCCTCCGGCTGCGCCTCGAGGTCATCGACAAACGGCTCTCGTCGTCCCGGCCCACGATGGGGATCATCGAGGTCGACAACGCGCTGGTCGACGCCGACGATCGGGTCCTCTACAGCAACATCGGGGTGATCCTGGTCCACCGGAGGCCCGGCGCCGTCGCCTGACCGTCAGCCCCGAGGTCTCGGTCACCGTCGTCCGCGAAACACCTGCCGGTGCTCGGGCAACACCCACCGGTGCTCGGGATGGGCGTCACGGCTCCGGACGCGTCGAGGGGTCGTCGCCCGGCGCGGCGACGTGCGCCAGGAGCGATCTCGCCTCGGTCTCCATCGCGTCGTAGGCGACGTGTGCGAGTCGACCTCCGACGCTCACCCGTCGGACACCGAGGTCGGCGAGGACGACGAGCGGCGGACTCGCGGGACGGAGGAGGACGTTGACGGGCGTGTCGACACTGTCGACCACGCGGGTGATGTCGCTCAGCTCGGCGAGGCCGGGGGCGTAGACGCAGTCGGCGCCAGCTCGCGCATAGGCCAGGAGGCGGTGGATCGTGTCGTCGAGGTCGCCGGCGCCGTAGAGATGGTTCTCGGCGCGCGCGGTGACGACGAGGCCGTGCTCCTGGGCACCGGACACCGCAGCGGCGACCCGGTCGGCGGCGACGTCGATCGGGTCGATCGACTGGGTCGACGGGTCGTAGTCCTCGATCGACACGCCGGCAGCACCGAGCCGGCCCAGGATCCCGACGTTGGCCGCGACACCGGCGGGATCGTCGGAGAAGAGACGTTCGCTGTCGACGCTCAGCGGGATCGAGACCGATGCGGCCACGGCCTCGACGTGCGCACACAGTTCGTCGAAGGTCACCTGTTGGTCCGACCTGCCGAGCGATGCCGCGTGCCCCGAGCTCGTGGTGGCGACGGCCGAGAACCCGAGACGTTCGAGACGGACCGCCGACCCGACATCCCACGCATTCGGCATCACGAAGAAGCCGCGTCGATGCAGGTCACGGAAGCGCTCGATCACGTCCATGGCCAGAGTGTTGTCGATGGGCCGCAGCGGTCGCCTCGGAGTGACACGATGACGACAGGACGCGTTCCATCCAGGGGGTTGCTCGCATGATCTTCGAACAGCACTACCTCGACTGTCTCTCCCAGGCCTCGTACTTCATCGGCGACGAGACCTCGAAGCGAGCCGTCGTCGTCGACCCCCGACGCGACATCTCGCCCTATCTCGAGTCGGCGGCCGAACACGACATGGAGATCGAACTCGTCATCGAGACGCACTTCCACGCCGACTTCCTCTCCGGCCATCTCGAGCTGGCGGACGCGACCGGTGCCACGATCGCGTACGGATCCGTGGCCGAGACCGAGTTCGCGTCCCGCAAGCTCGCCGACGGCGAGGTGATCTCGCTCGGCGAGGTCACGCTCGAGATCCGGCACACGCCGGGACACACCCCCGAGTCGATCAGCATCGTCGTCCGCGAGCACGCCGACGACGCCGATCCCTACGGGGTGCTGACCGGCGACACCCTCTTCGTCGGCGATGTCGGCCGCCCGGATCTCCTGTCGTCGATCGGGGTCTCGAGCGACGAGCTCGCCTCGATGCTCTACGACTCGCTGCACGACCGACTCCTCACGCTTCCCGACAGCGCACGGGTCTTCCCCGCGCACGGCGCCGGTTCGTCGTGTGGCAAGAACCTGTCGACGGCGACGACCTCGACCATCGGCGATCAGCGTGCGACCAACTACGCGCTGGCCCCGATGGACAAGGCGGAGTTCGTGCGGGTCGTCACCGATGGCCAGTCGGCACCTCCGGCGTACTTCTCCTACGACGCGCACCGCAACCGCGAGGTCCATCCGATCCTCGACGAGAAGGTGCCGCCCACGCCGCTCGATCTCGATGCCGTGCTCCGTCACCAGCGTGCCGGGGCGATCATCCTCGACACCCGCGATCCCAACGAGTTCGCCGTCGGCCACCTCTTCGGCGCGGTCAACGTCGGCCTCGGCGGACGGTACGCCGAGTTCGCCGGCGGGGTGATCCAACCCGGCGCGCCGATCGTCTTGGTGACCGAACCGGGGATGGAACTCGAGGCCAAGACCCGACTGGCGCGGATCGGGTTCGACAACGTGGTGGGGCACCTGGCGGACCCCATCGCGGTGATGCTCGAACATCCGGAGGACGTGAGGCAGAGCTCACGCATCGACGTCGAGATGCTCCGCGACGCGATGGCGGCGGACCCCGCGCTCCAGTTGGTCGACGTCCGTCAGCCGGGCGAGACCGCTGACGGCACCATCGACGGGGCACTCCTCCTGCCGCTCACCCAACTCAACGAGCGTCTCGCGAGCCTCGACGCGTCGCGGACGACCGTCGTGTTCTGCGCCGGTGGCTTCCGGTCGTCGATCGCCGCGAGTCGCCTGGCGTCGGCCGGCTTCCGCGACGTCGCCGACCTCCTCGGTGGCTACGGAGCCTGGCGAGCGGCGCAGCCCAGCGGCTGACGCGGACGGCGATCAGCGCGCCGGTTCGACGGCGAGGAGACGGGCCATCGCCGACGCGATCGCCGCCCGGTGCGGCGCCCCGGTGACGATCATGCCGACGGCGGTCAGCGAGGTGTGGATCTGCCCAGGGCACTCCAGGTGCTCGGCATGGCCCCCGGCGGCGACCAGTGCGTCGGCGTAGGCCACACCTTCGTCGTGCAGCGGGTCGAATTCACAGGTGACGACCAACGCCGGCGGCAGGTCGGTCAGGTCACCGCGCAACGGCGCCGCCCGCGGATCGGTCCGATCGGCCGGGTCGGCGTAGTGATCCCAGAACCACGTCATCAATTCGGTGGTCAACAGGTAGCCCGTCCCGTTGTCGCGGTAGCTGGGGCGGGTCAGATCGGAGTCGGTCACCGGGCAGACGAGGATCTGGGCGGCGATCGCGGGGCCTCCGGCGTCACGGGCCAGGTGGCAGGCCACCGCGGCGACGTTGGCGCCGGCGCTCCAGCCGGCCACGGCCACCCGCCCGGGTATGCCACCGAGCGCTTCGGCGTGGTCGGCGACCCAGCGCACGGCGGCGAACGCATCGTCGGCCGCCGACGGGAACCGCGCCTCCGGCGCGTGCCGGTAGTCGACAGAGACGATCAGTGCGTCGGAACGGACACACAGGTCACGACAGAACGGGTCGTCGGACACCTCGCTGCCGAGGACCCATCCACCCCCGTGGAAGTACACGACGACGGGGTGTGGGCCGTCGCTCGCCGGCCGGTAGCAGCGATAGCGCAACGGACCCGCTGACCCCGGCAGGGAGCCGTCGACGATCTCGCCGACCTCGGGTCCGGGCGGACGCTGCGCACTGACAGCAGCGTCGAAGGCCCTGGCGTCCTCGGCCGACATCGAGTCCATGGTCGGGAGGTCGAGTTCGGCCATGGTCTCGAGCAGGACCTCGACGTCGGGCATCATCCGGCGGATCTCGCCGTCGACCCGCTCGACGCGGTCGTCGCCACGACGCTCGAAGCCCAGGTACCCGGCCTCGACGACATCGACGCACACCTGCCGGTAGCGATCGACGCCGCCGACGTAGGGGAGGAACACCCTCGGCTTCCCGGGCACGTTCGCTCCCATGTACCAGGAGTCGGCCTGGGGGTAGAGGGTGAGCTCGCTCCACCGGTTCACGTGGTCGACCCACGCGTCCTCGGCGGTCGGGGTCGGCTCGATCACGTCGAGTCCGTCGCGACGGAGGTCCTCGATGCAGTCGGTGATCCAGTCGACGTGTTGCTCGATCGACACCATCATGTTCGACAGGACCGAGGGACTCCCCGGGCCCGTGACCAGGAAGAGATTCGGGAATCCGGCGCTGGTGAGCCCCAGATAGGTCTTGGGACCGTGAGCCCACTTGTCGGCCAGGCGGACGCCGTCTCGTCCGGTGATGTCGACGCTGACGATGGCCCCGGTCATGGCGTCGAACCCGGTCGCGAACACGAGCGTGTCGAACGCGTACGACTCGTCGGTGGTCTCGAGACCCGCCTCGGTGATCGTCTCGATGGGCGTCGAGCGGAGATCGACGAGGTGCACGTCGGGGCGGTTGAACGTCTCGTAGTAGCCGCTGTCGAGACAGAGTCGCTTGCTCCCCAACGGGAACGTCGTGGGGCACAGCTTCTCGGCCGTCTCGGGGTCGTCGACGACCGCGCGGATCTTGCCGCGGACGAACTCGCACGCGAGTTCGTTGGCCGCAGGGTCGACCAGGACGTCGGTGAACGTGCCGGGGATCGAGAACAACTCCGCCTCGTCGTAGGCCGCCTCGAACCGCCGCAGACGTTCGGCCTCGTCGACCTGGAAGACGCTCTCGACCGCTCGTTCGAGCGGGACGCCGGTGCGTGACCAACGTGCCTCCTCGCGGTACTCGGCGCGTCGGCCGAGGATCTTGGCCATCTTGTCGTCCGCCACCGGACCGTTTCGGGCCGGCAGCGAGAAGTTGGGGGTGCGCTGGAACACCACCGTGTCGGCGGCCTGGGAGGCGATGATCGGGATCGACTGGATCCCACTCGACCCGGTGCCGATCACCCCGACGCGCTTGCCGGTGAAGTCGACGTCCTCGTGGGGCCACCGACTCGTGAAGTACACGTCACCCTCGAACCGGTCGACGCCGGCGATGTCGGGCTCCTTGGGCGCGGACAGACAGCCGGTGGCCATGACGTAGTAGCGGCAGGTGACGGTCT
>JBFIHN010000189.1:0-6851 GCA_041601775.1 Acidimicrobiales bacterium | reverse complement strand
CTCCCCGGCCCCCGCGGGCCACACACCCGAACGACTCGCCTCCGCGCCGGTCCTCGACTCCGTCCCCATCGTGGACCGCTTCTCGGGTCTCGGGTTCGCCATGTCGACCGTCGTCCTGCTCGGCGCCCTCCTGGCCGGACGGGGACTCGGACGATTCCACGCAGCGGTGACCGAGTCGTCACCGGCCGCATGTCTCATCGACGGAGAAGGCCCATGAGCACCATCACCGCACCCGACGCGCCGACGCCCGCCGGCGAGACCACCGTCCGGAATCGCCTCACCGAGGCGGTCCGGGGCCTCGCGACACGTGCCACACGACCCGACGCCGACCGTCTGCTCCGCATGGCCGGACCGGTCCTGCTCCCCACCGGCGCCGTGGTCATCCTGCTCGGATGGTACGGCGCGGCCAACACGACCAGGGTGTTCCTCCAGATCCCCTACCTGATCTCCGGTGGCCTGCTCGGCCTGGGGCTCATGTTCACCGGCGGCTTCCTCTACTTCGCGCGCTGGCTCACGGATCTCCTCGACGAGACGCGGCTGCGGGCCGACGCGGCCCAGGTGTCGGCAGAGCGAACGGCCCTCGCGCTCGAGCGGATCGAACGCACGCTCCGCGACACCACGATCGGGTCACCTCCCGCGTCGGGAGCCGGCTCCGCCGGTGGCATCGAGGTCGTCGACGTCGTCGCCACGGCCAAGGGCACCATGGCCCACCGACGCGACTGCCGCCTCGTCATCGGCCGGGACGTCCGGGCCGTGACGTTCGACGACGTCGTCGGCCCCTGTCAGATCTGTCGTCCGTCGGCCGGTTGACCACCGTCGACGCACCGGTCCGGGTGTCCGGTCGTCGTGTCGACGACCGGACACCCAGGCGCAGCGGTCGATTCAGCCGGTGAACCGCGGCGAGGCAACCGTCGGCGTGGCCGGAGCGGCCGTACCCGTGGAGCCGACGTCGCCTTGCGTCGTCGGGGTCGTCGGATCCGACTGCACCGGGGTCGCCAACTCGTAGGCTCCGGAGTCGCAGCCAGCCGTGCCGTCGTCGTTGCCGTCGGTGTTCCGGGACTGGCCACGCTGATCGGTCAGCGTGCAGTTCGGGACGACGTCGACGGCAGCCGAATCGGCCGGCAGGGCCATCGTGAACGTCGGCCCGCCGTTGTCGGCCAAGGCACCAACGTTCGACGCCGTGTTCTCCAGATCGAATGCTTCGGCGAACGAGCACGACTCGTCGTCGACGATGTTGCCTCCCCCGGAAGCCACGATGCCGCCACATTCGTTCGCGTCGCCCTGCGAGTCCGTCGTCTTCTCGAGGATCGAGTTGCTGATGGTCACGCCCGACACGGCCTGTGCGGGAAGCGCTCGTGCCGTGAAGATCTGCGCGTCACCCGCATAGATGACACCGCCCGTTCCGGGCTCCTCCGCTGCCTCGGCCTGCCGGATGCGCTGCGGGCCCTGTTCGCTCTCACCCTTGTCGAGGTGGTTGCTGTTCTGACTGAAGGTCGAGAAGTCGATCGTGACGTCCGAGTCGGACTCGGCGAGGATGGCGGCGCCATCCAGCGCGATGTTGCCGGTGAAGGTCGAGTTGGTGACGGTCACCGTGTCGTCGCCGACGTGGATCGCGCCGCCGCCGATGGCGGTGTTCCCGGCGAACGTCGAGTTCGTGATCTCCACCGTTCGGTCTCCTGCGTCGGCGGAGATCGCACCGCCGACCTCCGCGCCGTTGTCCAGGAAGTGGACCCCGTCGGCGGTGAGCTTCGCCGAGGAGGCGACGCGGATGGATCCGCCTGCCACCGCGTTGCCGTCACGCAATGTGAGGTCGGTGATGACCAGGTGCGTACCGCTCCCGAAGAGGTCGAAGTGCCGACCGCCGTCCTCCGTCGAGATGATGGTCTTGTCGACGCCGTTGCCGGTGACGGTGATCGTCTCGGCACCGTCCAGCTCGAAGTCACTGCCGAGCTCGAAGACACCGTTCACCGCGAAGGTGATCGTGCCCCCGGCCACGCTGTTCTGCTCGAGCGTCTCGATCGCCGCTCGGAGCGAACACTCGTCGTTCACGTCGGCGCAGATCGTGTCGGGGTTGTCGTCGTTGGTGTCGTCGAGGGTGTCGACGACCAGCGCCAAGGGGCCGCCGCCAGCCGACGCCGTCCCGGTCAGGAACGGGAGACCCGCACCGAGGGTGAGCGACACGGCAAGCGCGCCGAAGAGAAAGTACTTCCGCCGTTTGATCATGCGGCGAAACCTACCCGACGCCGCGAATCCGAGCGGAGCACCGGGTCTCAGTACGAGCGCGGCAAGCCCAACACGTGCTCGGACACGTAGTTGAGGACCATCTCCTGGCTCACGGGAGCGATCCGCATGAGGCGTGCCTCTCGCCAGTAGCGCTCGACGTCGTACTCCGAGGCGTAGCCCATCCCGCCGTGGGTCTGGAGGGCACGGTCGGCCGCCAGGTAGCCGGCCTCGGCGGCCAGGTACTTGGCGGTGTTGGCCTGCTCGCCACAGGCAAGCCCGGCGTCGTAGCGGGCGCTGGCGTCGCGCACCGCGAGCTCGGCGGCACGCAGGCGCATGTGGGCGTCGGCCAGCGGGAACGCCAGCCCCTGGTTCTGCCCGATGGGGCGATCGAACACGACGCGGTCGTTCGCATAGGTCACCGCGCGGGACAACGCGACCCGTCCGATGCCCAGCGCCTCCCCCGCGAGCAGGATCCGCTCGGGGTTGAGTCCGTCGAGCAGGAGCCGGAAGCCCTCCCCCTCGGCGCCGAGTCGGTCCTCCTCGGGCACGAACAGGTCGTCGAAACCGACCTCGCACGACACGACCGCGTTCCGACCGAGCTTGTCGATGGGGTTGATGGCGACCGCGGGATCCTTCAGGTCGGCGAGGAGCAGGGTCATGCCCTGGGTCGGCTTCGCCACCGCGTCACGAGGGGTCGTGCGCACGAGGAGCAGGACCTTCTCCGAGATCGACGCCTTGGTCATCCAGACCTTGCGTCCCCGGACCCGGTACCCACCGTCGACCTTCGTCGCCCGTGTGGCAATCCGACTGGTGTCGGTCCCGGCGTCGGGTTCGGTGACACCGAAGCTGACGTGCAATGACCCGTCGGCGATGCGTGGGAGGTAGCGCTGCTGCTGCTCGGGCGTCCCGTGCTTGACCACCGGGTTCATGCCGAAGATCGAGAGGTGGATGGCCGAGCAACCGTTCATCGCCGCGCCGGATGCGGCGATCTCCTCCACGAGGATCGACGCCTCGGTGATCCCGCAACCTCCGCCACCGAACTCCTCGGGGATGCAGATGCCGACCCATCCCCCCGCCGCGAGCGCGTCGTAGAACGCCCACGGGAACTCGTGGTCGGCGTCACAGCGACGCCAGTACTCGTCGTCGAACTGTGCGCAGACGCGCCGGATGCCCGCGCGGAGGTCGCCGTAGGGGTCGGCGGGCTCCTCAGGCAAGGGCAGCCTCGACCGCTGCGATGAGCCCGCCCGTCCGAGGATCGTTCGAGAGGTTGGCGCTCATCTTGTTCATGACGTAGGCGAACCCGACCCTGCGGTCGGCGTCGGCCAGGCCCAGCGAACCACCTGCACCGGCATGACCGAAGCTGGCGGGGCCCATGAGCGGCGAGAAGCTCGACGGGATGAAGAAGCCGAGCCCGAAACGCGTCGGGACGATGAGGGTCTTGTCTCGACCCTCGCTCCGCTCCTCCGTGGCTCGCTTCACGGTCTCGTCGTCGAGGATCCGCACGCCGTCGACCTCGCTGACACACGACGCGTACAGCTTCGCGAGCGACCGGGCGTTGGTGATGCCGTTGGCCGCCGGGATCTGCGAGCGCCACACCTCGGGGCGGTTCCAGGCGAGGCCGGATCCGGCGTCGAGGTTGAACGCACCGTTGAGGTGCAGTGCACGGTTGGTGATCGACTCGGGGTCGAGGAACGCCGTCGCCATCTCCCCGAGCAGCGGAGCGATGTCGGGGTCGAGGGCCGACGGGTCGAACGAGGCCTCGGTCGGGTCCATGGCGATCAGCGGCACGACGCGGCCGTGTTCGGCTTCGGGGAGGCCGATCCACAGGTCGAGACCCAGCGGGCCCGACAACTCCTCGGCCACGAACTGTCCGATGGGCCGACCGTCGACCCGCTTGACGATCTCGCCGACCAGCCACCCGTAGGTGAGCGCGTGGTAGCCGTGCGCGGTACCGGGATCCCACACGGGGGCCTGCGCGGCGAGCGCGTCGACGATCGGGTCGATGGCCAACACCTGCTCGAGCGAGAGGCGTTCGTCGACGACGGGCAACCCGACGCGGTGGCTCATCACGTCGGCGACGGTGGCGTCGGCCTTGCCGTTCTGTGCGAACTCCGGCCAGATGTCGGCGACCTTCGCGTCGAAGTCCAGCTGACCGCGTTGGGCGAGGAGGTGCGCGCACACGGCGGCGATGCCCTTCGTGGACGAGAAGACGAGTTGGAGCGCGTCGGCGCCGTAGGTCTCGTCGGAGCCCTTGCCGACGGTGCCACCGGTGAGGTCGACCACGCACTCGCCGTCGACGAACACGGACACACCGGCACCCACGTCACCGTGCTCGGCGAAGTTCTGCTCGAACGCGTCGCGGACGCCCTCGAAGCCCTCGGACACGGTCCCGTGCACTGTCGTCATCTGCTGTCCCCCTGTGGAGCGGATCGGTCCGGGGGACGCTAGCCCCCGATGGGCCTCGCGCCTGACCCGCGGTTCAAGTGCGAGACTCCACCTCGTGGAACGATCCGCAGCACCCGACGCCTCGGTCGACCTCGACCGCCTCCGGACATGGATGGACGGGCGTTCACTCGGCACCGGACCGCTCACCGACGTCACCGTGCTGACCGGGGGGACGCAGAACATCCTCCTGCGGTTCGATCGATCCGGCCGGTCGTACGTGCTCCGCCGTCCGCCGTCGCACAAGCGGCGCAACTCCGACGAGACCATGCGACGCGAGGCGCGTGTGCTGGCCGCACTGGCCGGCACCGACGTCCCCCACCCCGGACTGATCGCGGCCGAGCCCGACATCGAGGTGCTCGGCGCCGCCTTCTATCTCATGGAGCCGATCGACGGCTTCAACCCGGCGGACGGTCTCCCCGATCCGCACCGATCCGACCCCACCATGCGGCACGCCATGGGCCTGTCGATGGCCGGTGCTGCCGCCGCACTCTCACGGGTCGACCACGAGACCGTGGGACTGGGTGACCTCGGTCGTCCGGACGGCTGGCTCGAACGTCAGGTCGATCGGTGGCGGAGCCAGCTCACCGGCTACGACGACTTCGACGGCTACCCCGGGCCCGACATCCCCGGTGTCGACACGGTTGCAGCGTGGCTCGACGCCCACCGCCCGGCGTCGTGGACACCAGGGATCATCCACGGCGACCTGCACTTCGCCAACGTCCTGGTCCGCCACGACGGCCCCGAACTCGCGGCCGTCGTCGACTGGGAGCTCTGCACCATCGGCGACCCGCTCCTCGACCTGGGTCATCTGCTGGCCACCTGGCCGGGCGGCGACGACGGTCATGGCCCGGGCGCGGTCGGTGCCGGCATCACCGACCTGCCCGGCAAGGAGGAGTTGGTCGCCCACTACGCGTCGACCAGCGGCCGGAACGTGGAGGACGTCGACTGGTACCACGTGTTGGCGGCGTACCGACTGGGCATCATCCTCGAAGGAACCCACGCCCGCGCCTTCGCCGGGAAGGCCCCGAAAGAGATCGGCGACCTCCTCCACGCGACCACGGTGGGGCTCTTCGAACGTGCGCTCGCGGTCATCGACGACGGCTGAACGCCCCTGCGTAGGGTGAGCGCATGACCGGGACGGACTTCGCGAGCTCGTACGGACCCTGGGCGTTGGTGCTCGGGGCCGGCGCCGGCCTGGGCGAGTCCTACGCCCGCCACCTCGCCGGACGCGGCCTCGACCTGGTGCTCGTCGACCGCGATGCCGGCGCCCTCGACGTCCTCGCCACCGAGTTGCGGGTGTCGGTGCGGTGTCGGTGCGTCGACGTCGACCTCGGGCGGTCGGACTCCACCGACGCGCTCCTCGACGCGGTCGCCGACCTCGACGTCGGACTCCTCGTGGCCAACGCCGCCACCTCCCATGTCGGCCCGTTCCGCGACCAGACACTCGAGTCCATCGAGTCGCAGATCCAGGTCAACCTCCTGACGCCGGTCACGTTCCTGCACCGTCTCCTCCCCCGCCTCGTCGCGCGCGAGCGCTCCGGCGTGATCCTCATGTCCTCGCTCTCCTCCCGGCGCGGAGCACCCCTGGTCGCCACCTATGCCGCATCGAAGGCCTATCTCGCCATCCTCGCCGAGTCGTTGTGGGACGAACTCGCCGACGACGGTGTCGACGTCCTCGGCGTGCTTCCCGGGTCGACGCGCACCCCAGGGTGGCTGTCGTCACTCCCCCAGACCGGCCCCGGCACGGCGACGCTGATGTCCCCCGACGACGTCGTCGCCGAGGCGCTCGACGCCCTCGGCGGCGGGCAGCCGACCCTGGTCGCCGGCTCGTCCAATCGGGAGTCCGAGTCGTTCCTCGAGTCGATGCCCCGGGCCGACGCCATCGCCGTCGTCGGACAGGTCATGCGCGACATGTACCCGGCGGGTCGAGGAGTCGACGACGCGCTCTGACCCGGGCGATAGAGTGCACCAATCACGCAATTGCCCCACAAGGAGCACGCGCACCGGTTCAGGTCCCTGGCGGGTCCGGCGAGGACAGGCAGATGCAGACGAGTTCGCAGGGCCAACGCGCACCGCTCGTGGCCACCCCGGCGCCGGTCGACGGCCGCACCGCACGCCGCGACCGGAACCGGACCAAGGTCCTCGACGCCGTCCTCGACCACTTCCGTGAAGGGAACCTCTCG